>JABUSR010000221.1 GCA_021442645.1 Ruminiclostridium sp. | reverse complement strand
GCTTTGCGTGGCTCTTAGATGCTTCAAAAGCGCTGATTAAAAATGTCTATTTTTAATCATCTTTGGGTATTAATCCCCAAAGATGAAACCGAAGGGCGAATTGCTCCCGTACTGCTGGCTGTACTGCTGTTGCCGCTGTTCCTGCAGTTTTTTCTGGTACTCCTCCTGAGCCTCGGTCTGCTTCTGCTCTTTCTCGGGGGTGGACTCCTCCAAGGTAACCTTCAGGGTGAGAGTTTCACCGCCCCGATAGACAGTAAGCTCCAGGACGTCTCCCACGGCATGTTCGTTCTTTATGCTGATGAACTCATCTGAGGTCTTTACCTCCTTGCCGTCCACCTTGGTGATAATGTCGCCTTCCTTCAAACCAGCCTTTTCACCGCAGAGACCGGGGGTGACCACCAACACCTCTGCACCGGCGGGGACGCCATAAACCTGGACGGACTGGCCCACATTACCCACGGAGATGCCCATCAGTGGCTTCCCGGATACATACCCGTTTGTGACCAGTTCACTGACCATCTTCGCCACGTCGTCCATGGGGATCGCAAAGCCCAGACCTTCCACGGTGGCGGAAGACATGGATCCGCTGCTGGAGGAATACTTTGCGGATACGATACCGATGACCTCTCCATGGCAGTTGAACAGGGGGCCGCCGGAGTTGCCGGAGTTGATGGCGCAGTCGGTCTGGATCATATTCATTTTCCTGCCGTCGGACATGGTGATGGTCCGGTTCAATGCGGATATAATCCCGGTAGTCTCAGTGAAAGTCAGCTCACCCAGGGGGTTGCCGATGGCAGTGACCTGTTCTCCCACCAGCATATCGTCGGAAGAGCCAATGACTACAGGGGTCAGTCCTTTGGCGTCGATTTTAATCACGGCAATGTCGTTTTCTTCCTCACCTCCCACAAAGATGGCCGGGTAACTCTTGCCGTCCACAAAGGTAACGGTGATGGAATTAGCACTATTGATAACATGGTAGTTAGTGAGGATGTAGCCGTCCTCGGTAATAACGAAGCCGGAACCTGCTGCCGCACCGGTAACAGTCTGTCCGAAGACATTGGTGCTGACGATGTCCACGGTAATACCCACCGTGGAGTTCACATAGGCAGCGTAGATTTCTGCAGTGGTCATCTCTTTCTCGGTGTTCACTGCTGTCAGCTCGACCTTGGTCGGCTCCCGATCACCCACATAGAGGGTGGTGGAATTTCCCCCGGTCACGTAGCTCACCAGAGGCAGGACCACCGCACCCAGGAAGGCACACACCAGGCAGAGGACTACGACCTTCAAAACGCCGCTCTTTTTCTTCCGGGGCTTTTGGGGTCTTTCCGGTGATTTCGATTCAAACCTACCATATTCCTCCGGTTGACGATAGACAGGTTCCCTCTGATAGCTCATCGGCTCAAAGGGGTCCCGGTTTTCCTGATTATATTCGCTGTTGAAACTGTCCATGCCTGATACCTCCCTAGATATTCTTTCCACACCCCTGTGAAAAGGGCTCGTTGCTTTGCTTTCTATGAGTATACGGGGAATTTATGAAAAATCCGTGACTTCTGCATGAAAATTTCGTGACCTCCCCGTGAAATAATTTTAATTTTTATCCCGACCGCTGTGGAGAATGGCCTGCATATCGTTGGTCGCCATAGCGATGTCTCCCACACTGTCCCGGAACATACCGGCTTGCCACAGGTTCCGCACCATGATGAGGAGGATAGGAGCCAGGATCATCCCCAGCACACCGGTCGTCCGCATTCCAGCATAGATGGCAAGCAGAGACAGCAGGGGGTGAAGTCCGGTCTGGTCTCCTACAATCTTGGGTTCCAGCAGACGGCGGAACAGACAGATGATGCCCCAGATGACAAGCAGATAGATGGCCGTCCTCCAGTTCCCAAGGATAGCATCAATAATGAGCCAGGGCACCATCACGGTCCCCGCACCCAGGATGGGTATGAAGTCCAGCACGCCCAACAGGAGGGCCAGCAGGATGCCGTATGGCTGGCCCATCAAAAAGAAGCCAACCATCAGGATAACGGTTACCCCGGCAGAGATGAGGAGTTCAGCCTTCAGATAGCCGCCAAAGGCCGCTGCAAAAGCCCGGCGGAGCTCCGACCCGATCCGTCGGATGCTCTCGGGGGTCCGTTCTGCTGTCATCCGGCGGAGATTTGGATAGTCCGCAGCCATGAAGTACCAGCCAATCAGGAAGAAGAAAAAGGCTACAACGAAGGAGGAAATACTCCGGGCGGCCGATGTTGTCTTGGGCAAAATCCGGGAGGCCAGATCATTCACCCAGGCCAACAGGCGGTCAGAGAGGTTGTGGATAATCTCCTGGATATTTTCCGGAATAATATTCAGGGTCTGCCCCAGAATGTCTCCCAATTGGAGATAAATATTCTGGAAGGCCGCCCACATCTCGTCCCAGTTGCCGGCGAGATCAACTACCTCTCGCCAGCCCTTTACCACGAGAGCAGTGATTAGCCCGCCCAATGCGGCCACCACCAGCAGGATAAGTACTAAGGATAGGATCCCCCGGGGGATTTTACACCGATCGTGGAAAAATCGTAGGATGGGCTCCGTCACGGCGGTGAAGATCAGCGCAAACACAAAGGGCATACAAAGCTCCAACAGGGTTGTACCCAATAGTAATACAGCCAGAATCACGCCAATCAAAATCAGCAGGCGGATCCCCAGCCGCGTCCAGAGCATGCTGCGCTGAGGTCGGGTCAACGGATTCTTTTCCATAGGCTCTCCTTATCTCCGCCGCAGGCGGGTCCTGAGGGATAGGCCGGTGCTCCCGGCAGGTTTGGGAAAATCGTAACGCCGCAGGGGAAAAAATGCAAGGATTTCTTGGTCATTGGGAGAAAGGAGAAAATACCCTTTCTCCAACGGAATTGTTTTCCCCATTTTCAGAGAGAATTGGGGAAAGCAAGAGGATTCCGGTCGTTGGTACCTTCCTGGATAAAGAAAAAACCGTCTGCTATGCAGACGGCTTTTTGCGTATTCCATTACTGGGGAATTTTGTTCAGGCGCAGAGTCATCTTGCTCTTGCGGTTGGCTGCGGTATTCTTGTGAAGCAGGCCACGGGCAGCAGCCTGATCAACAGCCTTAACCGCTTCCTTGTATCTCTTATCGGCCTCGACGCGGTTGCCTTCATTGATAGCAGCGTCAAAATGCTTCAGCTGAGTCTTCAGTGCGGACTTAGCGGCCTTGTTTCTTGCAGCCTTTGTCTGATTGACCAGAACACGCTTCTTTGCAGACTTGATATTCGGCAAACCAAACACCTCCTCCGATTGGCTAATTTTTGTCACAAAAGTTCTGTGCAGGAATGTATTATAGCAAAGAACCGTTTGAATTGCAAGCATTTTTCTCAAAAATTTCGATTCTTCCCATATTTTTTTGAAAAAACTAAGCATAGTGGGAAAAATGAAATTATTCCACCATATCTGGTGGTTTTGCAGGAATACGCTTCTCATTCCCCAGAGAAGAACCCTCGATCTGGCCCCGGAATTCATGGAACCGGTGGATAATATCCGGACTTCCCCCCTTCTGGTGCCTCGATAGGAGAAAGGTCGTTTTTCTGCGTGCCTTTACTCCGGTTGGTACTCAAGGCCGCTAAAGTTTGGACCTCTATTGAATTTTATGTGGACTTTTCAGTGGAAAATGTGGAAAACTCGTCTTTTCCTGACGAAAAAGAACTTTTTATAGTGATTTTCCCCGCATTTTTCTTCAATTATGTGTCTTAATGTAGTCCATTAAATCCTCCCAGCTTCCCTGAGGGAATCGGGAAATGTCCTCTCCCTTTTGATTGATGAGACAGTCTGTGAGGAAGAAGACCTCCAGTCCCACCTCCCGGGCGGCGCCATCCTCTTCCACATCGTTTCCAACCATGAGACACTCCTCCGCTGTGCAACCGATGCGGTCCAGCACCTCTTGGAAGAATTTTGGTTCAGGTTTGGCGTAGGTGGAGTTCTCATAGCAGGACATATAGGCAAAGTCCTCTGCTGTCAGGCCGGTCCAGGCTATCCGGCTCCGGGTACCTACGGCGGGAAAAATTGGATTTGTAGCCAGTACCACTCGGTACCCCATCTCCTTCAAGCAGTGGACAGCCTCCTTCGCTTTGGGTGTTACCTGGCAGACAGCCTTGGCCCGGTTGAACTCGTTAGCGTAGAAATCATCAAAGATAGGGGCGTAATCCCGGACGTCCTCCCCATAGATCTGAGAGAACTTCCTCCAGAAGGCCTCTTCGTTGGAGCAGCTCCCATCGTTACATGCCATGGCTCCTACACCGGCCCAGAGATTCTCAGGCAAAGCAGTCACGTCAAAGCCGTATGCAGCCAGCTTGAACGCCAGTTCCTGAAAGTAAACGCGGACAAATACCTCCTGCTCCATGGGCAGCAGGGTCCCGTCCAGGTCAAAGAGAATGGTTGTTTTTTTCATGGGACCTCCTTCTGAAAAGCCTCCCTTGTATAAGGGAGGCTAAAGCCGCCGGGAAGATCCGAAGGCCCTCTCGGACAGAAATCTATGTGGTATACCGAATGTTTCTCAAAGCAACACGGACAGACCCAAGGAAAGAATTCTCTTTCTCTGGGGGAGTCCGTTCACTTATATTTTTTGCTCTCCGCCACGGCTAACTGGTCACAGCGGTTGTTGTATGGATTCTCCGCATGACCTTTAACCCAGTGGTAGGTGAGCTGATGTACCTGGGTAAGGCCCAAGAGGATTTCCCACAAATCAGTATTCAGGGCGGGCTTCTTATCACTCTTCACCCAGCCTCTCTTTTTCCAACCCCAGGCCCAGCCTTTTTCCAAAGCATCGATGACATACTTAGAATCGGAATATAACTGGACCCGGCAGGGTTCCTTCAGCAGGGACAGAGCCGCGATGACCGCCATCAGCTCCATGCGGTTATTGGTGGTGGCAGCCTCCCCGCCGGAAATCTCCTTTTTATGCTTTCCATAGAGGAGAATAGCGCCCCAGCCCCCGGAACCAGGATTCCCGGAGCAGGCTCCGTCAGTGTAGATGGAAACTTCTTTCATAACAATCACTCCGGGTCTCAGCCATCAGACTCATTGGCCGGAGTCTCCTCCTCCATTTCCCGCTCTGTACGGGCCAGAGAGATGACCTTACTGCTGGGGGATACCCGCATGACGCGGACGCCCTGGGCCGTTCGGCTGTAGATATTCACGTCAGCAGCGGCCATACGAATGATCGTGCCGTCGTCAGCGATAATCATGATGTCGTCGTCCTCCCGGACGGCTTTAACGCCCGCAGCCTTACCCGTCTTCTCTGTGATTTGATAACCCTTCACGCCGAAGCCGCCGCGGTGCTGGGGTTCTCCTCCGGTACCGCGGATATACTCTTCTACAGGAGTCCGCTTGCCGTATCCGTTTTCGGTGATGGTGAGGAGGGTCTTTCCAGGAGTGGCCCGGACGGCCCCAATCACATAGTCCCCCTCCCGGAGGCGAATTCCACGGACACCTACAGCGGTGCGCCCCATAGGACGGACATCGGTCTCCCGGAAACAAATCGCCATACCGTCGTGGGTCGCGATGAGTATGTTCATCTCTCCATCTGTCTCCCGGACCGAGATGAGCTCGTCCCCCTCATCCAAGGTAAGGACCCTCAGGCCGGAGGTTCGGATATTCCGGAAGGCAGACTTCTCTGTCCGCTTTACGGTGCCGTTTCGGGTAATCATAAACAGGTAACCATTCTCGTCGTAGTCCCGGCCGTGGAGCATAGCAGTGACTTTCTCCCCTGGTTCGAACTGGAAGATGTTATTCAGATGGGTTCCTTTGGCAGTACGGCTGGACTCGGGAATCTGATATCCTTTCTTCTTGTATACCCGGCCGGAGCTGGTGAAGAATAGAATATTATCATGGCTGGAGGCGGTGAATAGCGTATCCACATAGTCCTCCTCCCGAAGAGCTTGGGCAGAGATACCCTTGCCTCCTCGCTTCTGGGTTCGGTAGGTAGAGGTTGGCATCCTCTTCATGTACCCGGCAGCGGTGAGGGTAAAGACGCACTCTTCCTCCTCGATGAGATCCTCGATGTCAATTTCATTCTCTACGTCCTGGATCTCGGTG
The DNA here is from genome assembly GCA_021442645.1 of Ruminiclostridium sp. Lineage (GTDB taxonomy): Bacteria > Bacillota > Clostridia > Oscillospirales > Oscillospiraceae > Evtepia. Next base: position 15,854 of record JABUSR010000221.1, on the reverse strand, counting down.
GCGCGGTCGTCTCCATACTTATCCCGAATTTCCAGAAGCTCTTCTTTCAGCAGGCCCAAGAGCTTTGTCCGGTTGGACAGAAGTTCCTGATACCAGGCAATCTTCTCAGCTAGGTCGTCATGCTCCTTCTGGAGCTTTTCTCGGTTCAATCCCTGGAGGGCAATGAGCCGCATATCGCAGATAGCTTGGGCCTGTACCTCATCCAGGTCGAATCGGGCCATGAGATTCTCTTTTGCGTCGTCATAGCTTGAACGAATAATCTTGATGACCTCGTCGATGTTGTCCTGAGCAATGAGCAGACCTTCCAGAAGATGAATCCGTTCCTCTACCTTGCGCTTTTCAAAAATCGTCCGGCGGGTAATGACTTCCTCTTGAAAGGTCAGGTACTCATCCAGGATGTGACGAAGGGAAAGGATTTTCGGCTGGGACTGATTGTTCACCAAGGCCAGCATATTGACAGCAAAGGTGGTCTGCATCTGCGTCTGAGTAAGCAGATGGTTCAGCACCACCTGGGGGTTGGCATCATGCTTGAGCTCGATGACCATGCGCATACCGCTGCGGTCAGACTCGTCCCGCAGATCAGAGATCCCTTCCAGCCGCTTTTCCTTCACCTGCTCGGCGATGGAGGCGATAAGCATCCGCTTGTTTACCTGGTAGGGCAGCTCGGTGACGATGATCCGGGTGCGCTCATTGTTTCGACCATACTCCTCAAACTCCGTCCGGGCCCGGACGGTGATGCGGCCCCGGCCGGTGGCATAGGCGGCCCGAATGCCAGAGCGGCCCATGATAATACCCCTAGTTGGGAAGTCAGGTCCCTTCACATATTGCATCAGGTCAGCTAAATCAGCCTCTGGGTTATCCAGCACACAGATGGCGGCGTCGATGACCTCCCGCAGATTGTGGGGAGGGATGTTGGTAGCCATACCTACGGCGATACCAGAGGAACCGTTCACCAGAAGGTTGGGGAACCGGGCAGGCAGGACTTTGGGCTCTTTTCGGCTCTCGTCAAAGTTTGGGTCCCAGTCTACGGTTTCCTTCTCAATATCCCGGAGCATATCCGAGGCCATTTTGGCCATGCGGGCTTCGGTGTAACGGTAGGCAGCCGGGGGATCACCATCCACGGAACCGAAATTTCCGTGGCCCTCGATGAGGGGATAGCGCATAGAGAAATCCTGGGCCAGGCGGACCAATGCTTCATAGACGGAACTGTCGCCGTGTGGATGATACCGGCCCAGCACGTCACCTACGCAGGTTGCCGACTTCTTAAATGGACGATCGTGGGTCAGGTTATCCTCGTACATAGCGTAGAGAATACGGCGATGGACGGGTTTCAAACCATCCCGCACGTCAGGCAGGGCACGGCCTACGATGACGGACATAGCGTAGTCGATATAGCTGTCCTTCATTTCCTTGACTAAGTCGGACTCCACGATCGCCTGGTCGGGAAAGGCGATATCTTCTGGTCTGTAGTCTTTGTTCTTGCTCATAAATATCGAAACTCCTTTACAGGATCGTTACAGTCGTTTTTACAGTATGACGGGTCCATCCTCTCGAGCGCTGCGCTTGAGCAGCTTCACCACATAGATGACCAGACCTACGAAGTAGAGGTAAAAAATCCCGCCGAAACCCACCAACAGAAAATCGTAGAATCCGTGGAGGATGGCAGCCAGCAGGAATCCCCGCTTCCGCACGACAGCAGCCTGTTCAGCCTGGCTGTGGGCTTCCAGCCACTTGGCAGTCCCAAGACAGACACCCATGACCACACCGAACATGGCATGGCCAGGGATGGAAAAAATCGCCCGGAGAACAGCGGTGGAGAAGCCGCTCTCCACGACATATAGAATATTCTCCACGGCAGCAAAACCCAGAGAGACAAAAACAGCATAAACCACTGCATCAAAGCGGTAATTAAAGTTTGGATCGTTCCAGGTGCGCTTCACCAGCACCTTATATTTAACGCCCTCTTCGATAAATCCTGGAATTACAAAGTAAGATAGAAAGAGGTATGCCATGGTACTCCAGGAGAAAGACTCCACGAACTGACTGGCCAGAATTTCCAAAATCAAGATGGGAAACATGGCCAGGACGCCTCGCAAAAATAGGCCAATCAGCAGAGATACGGGTTCTCTCTCGATCTTGTCCATTCGGTAGACCACCAGTAGCAGCACCAGAGGCGGCACTAGGGCCGCAACCACAAGAAATAGAATGGGATTCAAAAGCATGGAGCATTTCCTTTCCTATGAAAAACTCAAATGTCCAGATTCACGACATATTTGGCGTTCTGCTCAATGAATTCCTTTCGAGGCTCCACTTTTTCTCCCATAAGGATGGTGAATATCTCATCTGCCTTCACAGCATCGTCTAAGGTAATCCGGCGGAGGGTGCGGGTTTCTGGGTTCATGGTCGTGGTCCAGAGTTCATCGGGGTCCATCTCGCCAAGGCCTTTGAATCGATTAATCTCTACCTTAGCGTTGGGATTATCTCCCCGCATATCGGCGGATACCCGATCCCGTTCTTCGTCGGAGAAGGCCACCCTTTGGGTCTTGCCACGGGTAATCTTATACAGAGGAGGCACAGCAGAGTAAACATAGCCCTGCTCGATGAGGGGCCGCATGAATCGGAAAAAGAATGTCAGCAGCAGAGTGCGGATGTGGGCGCCGTCTACGTCTGCATCGGCCATGATGATAATTTTATGATAGCGGAGCTTTTCGGGGTTAAATTCTTCCCCAATACCTGCACCCAGGGCGGTGATAACGGGAATAAGCTTATCGTTGCCATATACCTTGTCTGCTCTGGCCTTCTCCACGTTGAGCATTTTACCCCACAGAGGAAGGATAGCCTGGAACCGGGAGTCCCGGCCCTGAATAGCAGAACCGCCAGCGGAGTCACCCTCAACGATATAAATTTCGGTGAGGGCAGGATCCCGTTCGTTGCAATCCTTGAGCTTGTCTGGCATCTGACCGGATTCCAGACCGGTTTTACGCCGGACAGATTCCCTAGCTTTTCGGGCAGCTTCCCGAGCCCGAGCTGCGGTGAGGGCTTTTTCCAGAATGGCCCGGCCCACCGTTGGGTTTTCCTCAAAGAACTCTTCCAGCTTTTCGCTGACCAAGGCGTTTACCAAAGTGCGGATCTCAGAGTTTCCAAGTTTGGCCTTGGTCTGGCCCTCAAACTGAGCCTCAGTAAGTTTTACGGAGATGACGCAGGTAAGACCTTCGCGGCAATCATCGCCAGAGACTTTGTCATCATCCTTCAAAATTTTTGATTTTTTCCCATAGGCATTCAGCGCATTGGTAAGGGCTCGCTTGAATCCCTCCTCGTGCATGCCTCCCTCGGGAGTATGTACGTTGTTGGCAAAGGAGACAATAATCTCACTGTAGCTGTCGTTGTATTGAAGGGCAATCTCAGCCATGGCATCGTCTTTGGACCCCGCCATATAAATGACATTCCCGTGAATAACCGTCTTGTTTCGGTTAATGAAGGTAACGAACTCCCGAATACCGCCCTCGTAGCACATGGAATCGGACACCGGTTCTTCTCCCCGCTGATCTGTGATGGCAATGGTGAGACCGGCGTTCAAAAAAGCCTCCTCCCGCATACGCGTGTGAAGGATATCATAATCGTACTCTGTTGTCTCGGTGAACATTTCCGGGTCAGGTTTGAAGGTGACTTCTGTCCCCGTGCGGTCAGTCTGACCCACAATTGTCATAGGCTGGGTTACCTGGCCTCGTGCGAATTTCATCTCATAGATGTTTCCATTCTTATGGACCCGTACCTCCAGCCATTCGCTCAGAGCGTTGACTACGGAGGCGCCTACGCCGTGAAGTCCACCGGAGACTTTATATCCCCCGCCGCCGAACTTACCACCGGCATGGAGGATGGTATAGACCACCTCCAGCGCCGGCTTACCGGTTTGCTGCTGGATGTCCACGGGGATGCCACGGCCGTTGTCGGTGACAGTGATAGTATTGTCCTTCCCAATGGTCACCGTAATCTTTGTACAATATCCGGCTAAAGCCTCATCGATGGAATTATCTACGATCTCGTACACCAGATGATGAAGACCGCTGGCAGAGGTGGAGCCAATGTACATGCCCGGGCGTTTCCGGACGGCTTCCAGCCCCTCCAGCACCTGGATTTCCGAGGCGCCGTATTCATGCTCCACTATAGTGGTATTTTTATTTTCCAACTGATCCATAGCGACAGTTACCTCCGTAACGTGAGAATGCAAAAGAAAAATATCTGTTAATATGCTTCAAAGCTACCAGACTCCACCCGCTTGATGAGGGTAGCTGGAGAAAGTTGGGACAAATAAACCGTCTCCTTCCCTGTCTTATCCCGGCAGAGAAGGAAAGATTTTGGCAAATCCTCTCCTACAGAAACAACCCGGCCCAAAACCTCTGCCGAGGCAAGAAACTCCCGGGTTATACGGGACGCTGTGGTGTTGTCTAGGTCAAAAATACCCAGGATATCCCCCTGGGGGACGACCACATTGGAGCCAAGATGAAGATACATGACGATACCTCCTACCTGTACAGCACGGGGTATGCCCTGGCATTCAGTAGAATCCCAGTCAGGCCTCCAGCCTTCCGCCTCGGATACGGATAATCTTGCCCTCTTCGAGGTCCCCCTCCGGGGCTTCACAACCGGTAATAAAGATTTGGCCACCGGTGATTCGACGGAGAACAAAGTCCTGACGACGGGCATCCAGCTCGGAGAGAACATCGTCCAGTAGTAGAATCGGCCACTGACCTACATCCTCCCGAAAAAGATCTCTCTCCGCTAGCTTTAAAGATAATGCTGCCGTCCGTGTCTGCCCTTGAGAGGCAAACTGCCGCGCTGACTGGCCATTGATTTCTGTAAGGAGGTCATCCTTATGAGGTCCTGATAGACAGGACCGGGCCTCCAATTCTGCTCGGGCATGGCTCTCCTGGTGTTTGCGGAGGGCTTCATAAATATCCATAGTGGGGCCCAAGGGGTCTTGAATCGTACTGACCGTCTGATAAGAGAGTTCTAACTCTTCCCGGCCCCCGGAAAACTCCCGCTGAATCTCTCCTGCCTTCTCTGCAAGTTTGTGGATAAAGTGAGCCCGATAGTGAATAACCAGAGCTCCGGCCCGTGCCATGGCTTCGTTAAAATCCTCCATAACCTGCAGGAGGCTGGGATTTTTCTCCCAGTCCCGCAGGATGCGGGTCTTGTGCTCCAGCAACCTCTGATATTGGGACAGTGCTTCTCCATACCGGGGGCGAAGCTGACAGATGGCGTGGTCTAGGAAGGATCGCCGCTCTGCGGCACCAGCCTTGATAAGGGAGAGATCCTCAGGACAGAAGAGGACGGTCTGCAAGATGCCGGATAGTTCCCCAGCCGTTTTCAGTTTCACATGATTTACAAAGAGCTTTCGCCGGGCACCTCGAAAGAGCTGAGCTTCAATAAGAAAATCTCGGTCCCTACTTTCCGTCTTTGCGATGATGGACCCCTGTTTCCGATGAAAGGAGATGAGCTCCTTATCCCCTCTGGCCCGGTGTGACCGTGCCCCGGAGAGAAAACCAATAGCTTCCAGCAGATTGGTCTTTCCTTGAGCATTCTCCCCACAAATGATGTTCACCCCGGGGGTAAACGTTACGGAGAAATCTTCGTAATTACGGAATCCGTCCAGCGCGATGGAATCTACTCTCATTTCAAGATAATCTCCACGCTTGGCAAGGTGACGATGTCACCGGACCGGAGTTTTTTCCCCCGCATGGTACAGGGTTCTCCATTGACCAGAACCCCGCCATCCTGAATGAGCATCTTAGCTTCCCCGCCGCTGCTAACCACGTTGGCTAGTTTCAGAAGAGAGTCCAGTTTAATAAATTCCGTGATGATGGAAAGATTTATTTTTTCCATGGTTCCTCCAACTTTCCTCAAGGGCTCTTAATAATCTGCCTTCAGACGAACCGGCAGGACCATGAAGAGAAAGTTTTCTTCCCCTTCTGCTGGAACAATGATACAGGGCGTAATGGGACTGGATAACTCCAGCACAACCTTATCCATGGGGGCAGCTTTTAAAGCGTCCATCATATACTTGTTGTTAAAGCCGATTTCTAACCCATTTCCGTTGCCCTCAACAGGACAGCAGTCGTAGGCCGTGCCAATGGCCGTCTTGGTATTAATATCAATCTCTCCGTCCCCGAAGACGCAACGGAGAGGACTTTTCAGCTTCTCGCTGACAATGAGGGAGACACGGTCAATGCAGGAGAGAAGCTGCTTGGTCTCGGCAACGACCTTTACCGGGTTATTCCGGGGGATGGCTTGCCGCCAGGCAAGAAATTCACCTTCCAGCCGACGGGAGATAAGAATAGTCGAACCAATCTTAAAAAGGACGTGACGGCTACCTTGATGAATCTTCACTAACTCATCGGTTTCCCGACAAATTTTCTCAACCTCGGAAAGAGAGGATCCGGGAACAACGAATTCAAAGGAACCATTCTTCTCCGCTACCTGCTCCCGGCGAAGAGCTAAGCGAAAGCCATCCACTGCTACAATGGTAAGCCCATCATCGTCTACCACGAAGAGAGCACCGGTGTGGACGGGACGGCTTTCATCTGTGCTGACGGCAAACAGAGTCTGCCCAATCATGGAACGAAGGGTCTGCTCCTGAACATCAAAAGAATTCTGATATTCCACATTGGGCAGTTCTGGAAAGTCCTCAGGGTCTATGCCCATGAGGTCAAACGCACTCATACCGCAGGAGATGTGTACTTTCAATTTTTTCTCCTGGAAGTCCACGACATCGTCGGACATTTTTCGGACGATGTCACTGAAGAGCCGGGCAGGAAGAACAACAGAGCCTGGCTCAGAGACGTCCGCTTGAACGGCGGAACGAATTCCTGTCTCCTGGTTATAGCCAGTGATAAATACGGAGCCGGATGAATCGGCCTCCAGTAGAAGGCCTTCCAGAGCTGGGATAGTGCTCTTAGGAGAAACGGCTCGGGAAGCTATGAGGATTGCGGTTTGAATCAGGGCTTTTTCGCAGTTAAATTTCATAGGAAAACCTCCAAAACAGTCGAATCGTGAAAGAACCTGTTTTTTCTCCGCAAAGAGGGAGAACAGGATATAGGTCGCAGTAATAGTCGTAGAAAAAATTTTTGTGGATAATTTGAGAAACATAAGGAAAGATACGCATTTTCTTTCAACATGACGTCTTCAGAAAAATTGTGGATATGCAATGATTGAAAAAAGCAGGAAAAAGTTCCACAGAAAGTTTTTCCACATGTTCACTGGATGCGGTGGATAACGTTCTGAAAAAGCGGGGAAACTGCCTTCCTGAAGAGTTTTTTATCATTTAGTCGTAACGGTCGTTTACATTAGAACGGATGTCCTTGATAACTTCCGCGATTTCGGGGTTAGATTTGCTGAGTTTTTCGATGCGGTCAATAGAATGGATAACAGTGGTGTGGTCCCGGTTTTGGAATTCCTTACCGATATCTTTCAGGGAGAGCTTGGTCATGCTGCGGATGAGAAACATAGCGATTTGGCGGGCTTGGGAGGTTTCCTTCGTGCGGCTTTGGCCTCGGAGAGCATCCTCTTCGATGTTGTAGAATTTGCAGACCTCTTCGATGATAACATTAGCGGTGGGAAGGAGATCGGCGGTGTCTTTAAACATGACTCGCACGGCTTCGGTAACTGCCTTGGCGTCTACACTGCCGCCCATAAGGTCCCGGAATGCTAAGATTTTGTTCACAGTGCCCTCCAGCTGGCGGACGTTAGAGGTGATATTTTCAGCCACATAGGTAAGAACTTCCTCAGGAAGCTGGACACCTAAACCCATAGCCTTAGCTTTGATGATGGCCATACGGGTCTCATAGTCTGGGGGCTGGATATCGGCCAAGAGGCCCCATTCGAATCGGGTCTTCAGTCGGTCTTCCAGTCGAAGCATTTCTTTGGGAGGTCGGTCGGAGGTGAAAATGAGTTGCTTCTTCTCCTCATAGAGAGCATTGAAAGTATGAAACATCTCTTCCTGGGTGGAGTCCCTTCCGGCGATAAACTGGACGTCGTCCATGAGAAAAACGTCGGCAGTACGGTATTTATCCCGGAATTCCTGGTTTTTGCCTTCTCGAATGGCTTGGATTAGTTCGTTGGTAAAGGAATCCCCTCGAATATAGACGATTTTGTAGTTGGGATGGTCTTTATGGATGGCGTGGGCCACAGCGTAAAGCAAATGCGTTTTGCCCAGGCCGGATTCCCCGTAGAGGAATAAAGGATTATAGACCTCACCAGGACGATCGGCTACTGCCATCGCAGCCGCATGGGCAAATTTGTTGGAGTTACCAACTACAAAGCGTTCAAAGGTGTATCCCTCTCCGTTGGGAAGAAAACGGGTGGGTCCTTCGTTTTTTACATATCTATCCCGCTCCTCCTTCCCGAAGATAACTACGTCCAAATCGACGGAAAAGAGATCATACAAAGCCCTCTTAATATCAGGAAAGTAGCGCTCCTTCACGACCTCCTTGGTAAAATCCGAAGGGCCGTACAAAATAAACCGGCTCTCCTCTAGGGCGATAGGTTCTAGTTCGGAGAACCAGGTAGAGATGGTGGTTTTGGTCATCGTCTCCTCCATAATAGAAAGGACACGGGCCCAAATATCGGCAGCGGAGTTCATATTTGCATCTCCTTTTCTCTAAATATCTCTATAAAAAGAAGGGTGGAATTGCCACCCGAAAAAAGCATGGGGAAGAAATGTGTCATAGCCGTGAAAGGCGACATAAATACAGTATAAATTGTATCAGATTTTTCCCATAATAGCAAGTATTATATATTTAAATGTAAAAAGATATAAGATAAAAAGGACAGGGGAGGAAAGACATGAAAAATCTTTTTCTCGTTGGAAATTTTTATTCAACTGGTACTACTTTCCGCGGTTCTTTCCACAACATCTTGGGGTGAGGTTGCGGTTTAGAGAAAAGCATCAAGAATGACCCGTAAATTCTGGGTTGACATGGACAATTCTTTTCCGCTATAATAACCTTTGCGTAATAATGGATTCGTTCCATACGCATTGGATTGACGACCACAGTCGGGCAATCGGCTGTTGTGGTTGGCGGAAGCTTGCATTCCGCTCTGAAATAGATACAGGAGGTGTATCGGAATGGTTCGTACCTATCAGCCCAAGAAGCGTCATCGCTCCAAGGTCCACGGGTTCCGCAAGCGTATGGCTACTGCCAATGGCCGAAAGGTCTTGGCTCGCCGCCGCGCAAGAGGCCGCGCCCGTCTGACCCACTGATGCCGGGGGCAATCGCATAGAGGATAAGAAAAGGGCGGGGAAAAAATTTCCACCGCCCTTATCCAGCGTACGGAGATTCTCTCTCTGCGGTTGCCTTCTTACATGAAGGAGAACTGAGATTGTGAACTATACTGTTTCCCTGAAGGAAAACAGAGTCTTCCGCCGGCTCTATGCCAAGGGCAAAAGCCAAGCCGGTCCTGCCATGGTCCTCTACTGCCGGAAAAACGGCAGGGAAATCAACCGTTTCGGTATTACCGCCAGCACTAAGCTGGGCAATGCCGTGGTGCGCAACCGGGTTCGCCGCCGCCTGCGGGAAATTTATCGGCTTAATGAAGATAAGCTATTGTCTGGGTACGATATTGTCGTCGTAGCTAGGGCAAGAGCGGTCGGAAGCCGATATGACGATCTTGACAGACAGTTTCTTCGCCTGGCAAAAAAACTCCAGCTTCTTCACCCGGAGGAGATATCTAAAGAGGAGAAGAAGCAATGAAGGCTGTTCTTTTGTGGATGATTCGGTTCTACCGGAGCAGCATCTCACCTGCTAGGCCACCCTGCTGCCGTTTCATTCCGACCTGTTCGGCTTATGCCCTGGAGGCCGTAGAGAAATATGGTGCACTCAAAGGAGGATATCTTGCCCTGCGCAGAATCCTGCGGTGCAACCCCTTTCATAAGCAGGAGAGTATCGAGTACGACCCGGTTCCTTGAGTCCAGCCTGTCCTCCCGGCTTGTCACCGGAACAACAGACCTCAACCAACACTTGGAGGCATATCCATGAGCGTCATCTTAACTCCCTTTGCGAAACTCGTTCTGCTGTTTTACAATATCACCGGCAGCTACGGCGTTTCCCTGATCCTCTTCTCCCTGGTCATTCGTGCCGTCCTCTTCCCCCTCTTCCTGAAGGGAAGAAAGAGTATGTTGGCTATGAACGGCTTGGCTGAGCAGCAGAAGATCCTTCAGCAGAAGTATGCCCGGGACCGTGAGCGCTACAGTGTAGAGCTCCAAAAGCTCTATGAGCAGGAAGGCGTTAAGCCATCCGGCGGCTGCCTGTGGTCCTTCCTCCCCGTGGTCTTCCTGATGCCTCTGTATGCCATCGTCAGAAGACCTCTGACCTACCTGCTGGACATGAGCGAAGATTCTTTCAATGCCGTGTCCAACCTGCTCTACGGTACGGTCAAAAATTATAGCAGCGAACAGCTGACCATGGCCCAGGATGTGTTCCTAAACCATGACAAGATTGTCGCCGCTATCCCCGATTTAGCCAACATGCCCGCCATCGACTTTACCTTCCTGGGCATGAATCTGTCCGAGACCCCCCACCTGATGTTCTGGCAGCAGGAGAACGTACTGTCGGCCTTCGGTCTGTGGCTCATCCCCATAATCTCTGCTATCCTTGGCATCGTATCTATGCTGGTTACAAACAAGATTAATGGCCACATCACCGGCGTCACCCGTGCCATGGACACCACCACCCGCAGCACCATGCTGATCATGCCCCTTATGTCCCTGTGGATCTGCTTCACCCTGCCTGCAGCCCTGGGTCTGTACTGGGTGGCCAACAGCGTTTTTGCTATCTTGGCTGAGTTCCTGAATATCCCCTTCCTGAAGAAATACCTCACCAAGCTGAAGGCTGACAAGGCCAAGCGCATCGAAGACGAAAAGGAACGGGTCCGGAACGAAAAGAAGGCCCAGGCCGAAGCCAAGAAAAAGGCCCAGGAGGAGATGCGCCGCATTCAAATGGAGCGGAAACTCAACCAGAGTATCGCCTCTGCCAGCCGAATCGGTATGCGGACCTATGCGCGCGGCCGACTCTATGACCCCGACCGGTACCCCTCCTTCCCCTATCAGGATCCCAATAAACTGTACAAGGAAGAGCTGGAAAAGCAGCAGGCACTGGCTGAGGAGACAAAAAATGCAAAGCAGGGAAAAAAGTCCGGCAAGGAGGTAAAAGAAGAGGCCCCCGTTGCTATCTCTGAGCCCGTTGTCGAGATCCCTAGAGAGGAGCCCGTGATCCTTCCCGAAGAGACCGCTCCCGTCCAGGCCGAGGAGGCCCCGGCGGAAAAAGAGGCTTTCGTGGAGGAATCCTTCTTGGAAACGACTGAGGACGGCCAGGAAGAGACCTGAGGACTCTTTCGTAAAAGATCCGGATGAATCCCCTACCGTACATGTTCTGAAAAATAAGGAGAAGAAAACCTTATGTTAAAATGGATTGAAGCCACAGGCAGGACCGAGGACGCTGCCGTTCAAAGTGCCTTGGCAGAGCTGGGCCTGGACCGGGACAGCGTTTCCGTCGAGGTTCTGGAGCGTGCCAGGAACGGTTTCCTAGGTTTTGGCAGCACTCCGGCCAAGGTAAAAGTTACCTATGAGGCTCCTGATGAGGAGCCCGTGGTCCAGGTTGCTCCTGTGGAGGAAAAGCCTGTGGCATCTGTACCCCCCGTAGAAGAAAAAATTTCCGCTCCCAATCCTGTAGCTCCCGTCGCCGAGAAAGCATCCCCTGCATCTCAGACCGCGGCAAGCACCAAGGGTATGGACTTGGAGGAACGGATCCGCACCTTCCTGTCCGGTCTGCTGGACCACATGGGCGTGAAGGCAGAGATCAACATCGAAACTAAGACTGAGAATGGCATCCTTGTGACCCTGGAGGGTCCCAAGCTGGGTGCTCTTATCGGTCACCGGGGCGAGACCCTGGATGCTATTCAGCAGCTGACCAACTATGCCGTCAATCGGGGCCGTACCCATCGGGTGCGTATCCACATCGACGCCGAGAATTACCGGGCAAAGCGAGAGGAATCTCTCAAGCACCTGGCCAACAAGGTTGCTGCCAAGGTGGTCAAATACCGCCGCAACATTACCTTGGAGCCCATGAACGCCTACGAGCGCCATGTGATTCACGAGACTCTGCAGGATTATCCTGATGTAATCACCTATTCCACCGGGACCGAGCCCAACCGCCGTACGGTGGTGGCCTTCTCCCGGGGCAAGCACGCATATTGACAAATAAAGCGGCGGGGGAGTTTTGCGCTCCTCTGCCGTTTTCCGTTCCCAAGTACCATTTTTTCAGGGTATCTGGTCGCTTGTAGGCCGGGATAGATGGGTGTGATTTCGCTCCCTGACCCTGACAGGAGGGATATTTTATGAACTTCCGTGACCGCATACATCCTCAGCTCCGGGCCTGGTACGATGCTTCCCCCGGTTTCGATTTTGACAACCTGGAAGAGTTCGTGCCCAAGTGTAATGCCGCCGAGTTGACCAACCTGAAGGAGGACCCTGAGGTCATCGCCCGGGACTGTATGATCCCCGGGCCAGACGGCGGACCAGACGTGAAGGTTCGTATCTATGAGCCAAAGGAGCGGGGAGAGGCGCTGTTGCCTTGCCTGTTTTTCTACCATGGTGGTGGGTTTCTTTTTGGCACTGTTTACCGCCAGGAGACCCTGTGCCAGCAGTACGTGAAAAACGTGGGCTGTGTGGTAATCTCCGTAGAGTATCGTCTGGCCCCTCAATGGAAGGCCCCGGCTCCTCTTATGGATTGCTACGCTGCTCTTACATGGGTCTATGACCAGGGGGAGGACATTGGCGTGGACAACACGCGGCTGGCAGTGGCGGGCCTCTCCGCCGGCGGAAACCTGGCTGCAGCCATCTGCCTGTATGCCAGGGATAAAAAGGGCCCAAAGATATGCCTCCAGATGCCCCTGTACGGAGAGTTGGACTACACATTGGACTCCCTTTCCGCCCATGAGATTACCGACCGAAAGGTTTGGTGCCGGTATAACTGCGAGAAGTCTTGGGAGCACTTCCTTCCCTCCGGCGTAATGCCCAACCAGTATAGTTCCCCTGCTCTGGCCAAGGACCTCACGGGACTTCCTCCCCTGTTCTCCTACATTGGCCAGTTGGATCCCGGCCGGAGCGAGAACATTGAATACTGGAACCGACTGATGGATGCCGGCGTGGAGGTGGAGTATCATATCTTTCCCGGCTGCTACCACTGTTTCGAGCTAGGCGTCCCTGATGCCGACTACAGTAAAAAGGCCTATGAGCTTATGTTCGCTGCTATGCGGAAGGCCTTTGCAAAAGCCTGACACGACATCCCCATTCAGCACTTCTCTGTGGAAAAAGGAGGGAGCCCTGCCATGTATCGAGAAGAACATCTGAGCATCCGGATGAAAAAACGGCAGTTATCCCACGCATACCTTTTGGTTGGGGAAAAACGCCGTGAGTTGGCGAACATCCTGGCAGCCGCTTTGGTGTGTACCGGAGAGGAGCCCCCCTGCGGGCAGTGCTCCGGCTGCCGAAAGGCTGCCCAGGGCATCCACCCGGATATCATCCGAGTTGATACCCAAGGGGAGGGCCTGAAGGCCAATGAGGTACGGGTCCTTCGATCAGATGTTTATATCCTTCCCAACGAGGCCTCCAAAAAGGTCTATATTTTAGAGCACGGAGAACTGCTGAACCAGACAGGGCAGAATATCCTGTTGAAACTAATCGAGGAAGGGCCATCCTACAGCTGCTTTCTCTTCCTCTCTCCCATCCCTGAGTTGCTGCTGACCACCATCCGGTCCCGGTGTGAAACACTCCGGACCGAAGAGGAGAAGAACAACGCCGCGACCCGTGAGGGAGAGATCCTGGCCGGTCTCATCCTGTCCGGTGCCGGCCCCCTGGAGACCTTTCCCCTTCTCGTTTCTCTGGAGAAACGAGAACGGAAGGAGATTTCCCTGTTGCTGGAGGAGGTACACGGCCACCTGGTCCGTGAACTGCCCCAGCGGCCTGAGCTGATGGCGATCATTGGCCGGCTGGACCCTATTCGGGCGGCCTGCGAATTCAACATCGGCACCGGACATCTTACAGGCTGGATTGCTTCGGCCCTGTGAGGAGAGATACCCCCTGAATAAGGAGAACACCTATGGCAGAAATCATCAGCGTTCGCTTTCGTAGCGAAGGCAAACAATATTATTTTGATCCCCAGGGCCTGGTTTGCTCCCCTGGCGATGGTCTCATTGTCGAGTCCGCTGGCGGTGTGGAGTTTGCCACCTGTGTCCGTGGGAATTTTATCCTGGCAGAGACCCAGTTAGCTGCTCCCCTCCGCCCTGTCCTCCGCCATGCCACCGGAGAGGATCTGCAGGTGGTGGAGCGCAACCGGGAGAAAGAAAAATACGCCTTCCGGGTCTGCCAGGAGAAGATTCTGGAGCACGATCTGGATATGAAGCTGGTCAATGTGGAGTGCAGCTTTGAGGGGACTAAGATCCTTTTCTTTTTTACATCCGAAGGACGGGTGGATTTCCGCGGCTTAGTAAAAAGTCTGGCTGCTATCTTCCATACCCGCATTGAACTGCGGCAGATTGGCATCCGGGATGAGGCCAAAATACTCGGAGGCCTGGGCATCTGCGGGCGACCCTTCTGTTGCTCCTCTTTCCTGCGGGAGTTCCAGCCGGTTTCCATCAAGATGGCAAAGACCCAGAATCTGTCCTTAAACCCCACCAAGATTTCCGGCACCTGCGGCCGCCTGATGTGCTGCCTGAAGTATGAGCAGGAAGCCTATGAGGATCTGATGAAAGATGCACCGCGGATGGATTCCTTTGTGGAGACGCCCGATGGTGCAGGCACCATTATCGGCGTAAATACCCTCAGAGAGAAGGTTCAGGTTCGACTGGACAATGAGCCGGCAACCTTGAAGACCTTCCACAACAGCGAAATCCGGGTGATTCGTAGCGGAAAGGGAAAACGGCCCGAGGGCTATGTTGAGCCTCCTAGGGAGGAGTTGGCCAAGCTCCGAAAGGTTACGGAGTCACCCGAAGAGCGGTTCCGCCGTGAGCAGGCCGCTCTGGCTGCTGCTCTGAACGACTTCCTGACGGAGAATAACCGGAAGGAAGGCCAGGCGGAGTCCCACAGCGGCCATAGCTCTCGCCGGCGCGGCGACAGAGGCCGGAATGCTGAAAAGGCAGAAAAGGCTTTGGAGAACGCCGTGGAGCGGGAGAAGGAAAAACAGGAGGCCCGGGAGAGATCCCGCCGCCACCGAGGCAGTCACGGAAAGAAAGAGACCCATCCCGAGGCCGAGCCCGCAAAGCAGCAGCATGCCGAGACGCCCAAGGATCCTACGGAGGGAAAGAAAGAGGGGACTTCCCGCCGCCGGCATCGGGGCGGACGAGGTCGTGGTCACGGAACCGGAAATCCTAATCCGGATTGGGTCGGCGGTCAGCAATCTACCCAAGGAAAGCCTAATCCGCCCAAGACGGAGCCAGCTGCCCCCAAGGGAGAAGGCGGCGAAAAGCGAAATAATCGCTCCCGCTGGAATAAGCACGGCAATCGCCGGGGCGGAGGTGGTGGAAAACCCACCCCGCCGGCAGAAGGATAAAACACAGCGCCACACTCACTGAGGGAGTGTGGCGCTTCTGCGGCCTTAGGGGCGTCAGGGCCCCTGGTTCTTTTAGGGCAATACCGCGCAATAACCGACTAAACAGTGAGAAATGAGCGGCATAGCCAAAATAAAGAATTGTTTGTAGAAAACTCTTGGTTTCCGCTTGCAGGGTAACCCTAATCAGACCGACAGACAAGGCCTGTCAGCCAGAATCAGGTTTGCAAGCGCAAACATCATATTCAGCTTTGC
>JABUSR010000128.1 GCA_021442645.1 Ruminiclostridium sp. | reverse complement strand
CTCTTAGATGCTTCAAAAGCGCTGATTATAAATGTCTATTTTTAATCAGCTTTGAGTATGAACCCCATAAAAAGGACCCGTCGACAGAATCGACGGGCCCTTTTTCATGGTGCAGAGAAATCGGCAGGTCCATATTGGCGAATGGTCCTGCCGGTCTCTCTGTGCTAAGATTGGATATAGAAGGAATGGAGATTATCTGTTCAATTCTTCCACGGCTGGCTCAGTGTTAGCAAGCGCTGGTACTTTTCCTTTGCTTCCTGCTCGGATCGGGCAAAGAGTTCTTGGGCACGGTCAGGGAAGGTCAACTGAAGGGAGGAATACCGAACCTCACCCTCCAAGAACTGGCGATAGTCCATAATGGGCTCCTCGGAATCCAGCTGGAAGGGGTTTCTCCCCTTTTCAGCCCGGCGGGGATCATAGCGGAACAAATGCCAGTAGCCTGCCTGAACAGCTGCCTGCATCTCCAGCATAGTATTGTTCATCCCCATCTTAATACCGTGGTTAATACAGGGGGCGTAAGCGATGACAATGGATGGGCCGGGATAGGATTCGGCTTCAATCAGAGCCTGGAGGGTCTGATTATAGTCTGCGCCCATGGCAATCTGCGCAACATAAACGTTCCCGTACTGCATAGCAATGGCTGCCAGGTCCTTCTTTTGGACGCTCTTGCCTGCTGCAGCAAACTGTGCCACAGCACCGGTGTTGGTAGCCTTGGAGGCCTGGCCGCCTGTGTTGGAGTAGACCTCCGTATCCAAGACCAGGATGTTCACATTTTCACCGGAGGCCAAAACGTGGTCCACGCCGCCATATCCGATATCATAGGCCCAGCCGTCGCCACCGAAGGCCCAGACGGACTTCTGGCCGAACATATCCTGCATGTTATACAGTTCTTTGAGCCTGTCGGCATTGGGTGCGCCGGAGGCAATGGCCTGCGCCAAAGATTCGGCCAGAGCTCGTCCAGTTGTGCGGGAGCCCTCTGTTTCCCGCCGGTGGTTCAGCCACTTGTTGGCGGTAAGTGCCACGGCAGCGGGGGTCGCCTCATCTTGTGCTATCTTACGGGCCAGGTCCGCCGCAGCGGTCTGCCTAGCCTCAACTGCCAGGTTCATTCCGTAGCCAAACTCAGCGCCGTCCTCAAAAAGGGAATTTTCCCAGGCTGGGCCGCGGCCCTCTCTGTCGACGGTGTAAGGCGTAGAAGGTGCACTGCCACCCCAGATGGAGGAACAGCCCGTAGCGTTGGCGATATACATACGGTCTCCGAAAAGCTGTGTGATTAGCTTAACGTAGGGGGTTTCACCACATCCGGCACAGGCCCCGGAGAACTCGAACAGAGGCTGCTGGAACTGGCTGCCCTTGACAGTTTCCTTGGCAAAGGGCGTCTGCTTGGGTGCCACATTCTTCTGGCCGTAATCATAGTACTTCTGGTCTTCCAATTGGGTGCTCAACGGTTTCATAGTGAGGGCCTTTCCCTTGGCGGGACAGACCGCCCGGCAGGAGCCGCAGCCGGTACAGTCCAGAACTGAGACCGTCATAGAATAGGCGTAAATCTCGCAGCCCTTACCGCGCATATCGTGCATGCGGATGCCGGCGGGGGCTCCCACTACCTCATTGGCATCCATGACCACGGGACGGATACATGCGTGGGGGCAGACGTAGGCACAGAGGTTGCACTGGATGCATGCGTTCTCATCCCACATGGGAACACTGACAGCGATACCGCGCTTCTCATAGGCTGCCGTACCCTGGGGAAGAGTACCATCTGCCCCAGACATCAGCCTAGAGACCGGAATCGAGTCACCCCGCATAGCGTTGGCGGGAATCATTACCTCTTCTACATACTTGGCCACATCAGGACGATTGATGTCTAGGTCAATCTGAATAGGCTCGTCCTTTACATCAGCCCAGCCAGAGGGGATGGGGATCTCCCGTACGCTCTCCACACCGGCATCCACAGCATTGTAGTTCATCATGATGACATCCATGCCCTTGTGGCCGTAGCTCTTGACGATAGCATCCTTCATATGCTGAACTGCGTCCTCCACAGGAATAACATTAGCCAGCCGGAAAAATGCCGCCTGCAGGATGGTATTGGAGCGATTGCCCATGCCAAGCTCAATAGCTTTGTGGGTTGCGTCACAGGTATACATCCGGATGTTGTTCTGGGCCAGGTACCGCTTGGCGGCGGCAGGGAGATGCTCCTCCAGTTCCGTCAGGTCCCATGGGCAGTTCAACAGGAAAGTGCCGCCGGGCTTGATGTCCTGAACGATGTCAAACTTTTCAATATAGGAAGCCAGGTGGCAGGCCACAAAGTCAGCCTTTGTAACATAATAGGATGCCTTGATCTCATTTTTTCCGAAACGCAGGTGGCTGACAGTAACGCCGCCGGACTTCTTTGAGTCATACTGGAAATATGCCTGGACCTTCATGTCGGTGTTATCACCGATAATCTTGATAGAGTTCTTATTGGCACCCACGGTGCCATCGCCACCCAGGCCCCAGAACTTGCAGGCAATAGTACCCTCGTCGGCCACATCAGGTTCCTCCGGAATGGGGAGGGATCGATTTGTCACATCGTCCACGATGTTGATAGTGAAGCTGCGGACAGGCTCTTCACTCTGGCTGTTGCGGAAGGCAGACAGGATACCTCCGGGGGTGGTGTCCTTAGAGCCCAAGCCATAGCGGCCGCCTACCACCCGGAGCCCGTCCCTCTTCTCTGCGGCCAAGGCAGTCACCACATCCTGGTAGAGGGGTTCGCCGATGGCAGAGGGTTCCTTGCACCGGTCCATGACCACAATATTCTTTGCAGTGGCGGGAATTGATGCCACGAAACGGTCTGTAACAAAGGGACGATAGAGCCGGACCTTAACCAAGCCAACCTTTTCTCCCTTTGCCCGCATATAGTCCACCACTTCTTCTGCCGCATCACAGATAGAACCCATGGCTACCATAACAGTTTCAGCATCGGGGTCGCCGTAGTAGTTAAACAGCTTATAATCGGTACCCAGACGGCTATTGACCTTATCCATGTACTCCTCCACCACGGCGGGCAGGGCGTCATAGTACTGGTTGCGGGTCTCATTCATCTGGAAGAAAATATCCGGGTTCTGCGCAGATCCACGAAGAACGGGATGCTCTGGATTCAGGGCACGCGCTCGGAATGCATGCAAAGCATCCATGTCCACCATGTCCTTTAGATCCTGGTAATCCCACACCTCAACCTTCCGAATCTCGTGGGAGGTCCGGAAACCATCGAAGAAGTGCAGGAACGGCACCCGACCGCCGATGGTAGCCAGATGAGCAACAGCACCCAAATCCATAACCTCCTGGGGGTTGGCACTGCACAGCATAGCATAGCCGGTGGTGCGACAGGACATCACGTCGGAGTGATCGCCGAAGATGGACAGTGCATGGGTCGCCAAGGCACGGGCGGACACATGTGTGACACTGGGCAGGAGGCTGCCAGCAATCTTGTACATATTGGGAATCATCAGCAGAAGGCCCTGGGATGCTGTAAATGTGGTAGTCAGTGCCCCGGCTGTCAGGGATCCGTGAACTGCTCCAGCTGCCCCTCCTTCAGACTGCATAACAGAAACCTTAACAGGCTGACCAAACATGTTCTTTCGTCCCTCAGCGGACCACTTGTCCGCCAGCTCCGCCATGACGGAAGAGGGGGTGATGGGGTAGATGGCTGCAACCTCAGTAAAGGCATAGGCCACATGGGCCGCCGCAGTGTTGCCGTCCATTGTCTTCTGCTTCCTTGCCATAGTTCTCCCTCCTTGGGTCGGGGCCGCAGGGTTCCCTTTTCGTCTCAACATTTTAAACCCTGCCTGGCCAGCGGCGGACATACTATCCGCCAAAAATTATGTTTCAATCATTTTATCATTCTTATAAGTGCTCTGTAAATGAAAGTTCTACCCAAAGTTCTTTCAATTATCCTACCGGAATCTTAGGATAATGCCGAGGGATAAAAAACTTAACAAATTTTAGTTCCTGATTTTATGCAAATAATATAACTTATTCCATACCAAAACAAAGCCAGCAAAAAATCTATTTGCCCCATTTCTCCTTGCGGCGTAGCTTTTTTCTCTCTTTTCAATGCGTTCTCCCCTCAAATAGCACCCCGCAAATCGCGCCCGTTTTTTAGCAAAATTAGTAAAATCGCCCCTCAAATCAGGTAATCATGCACAAAACAGGCCCCTGCCGAGCTACTCAGCAGAAGCCTGTTTTTACCATACTAACAAATCTAAGTTGTGCACAGAGTTTTGACGAATCTCCTAGGAATGCATCCTCGTTCTCTCAGTCCACATTTGCACTGGCACGCATGGCCTGGATGGTCCTGTCAATCAGTTCATCTAGGGTCCAGCCCAGCATATCAGCCCCCTGTTGGATGACCTCCCGAGAGCATCCGGCGGCGAACTTCTTGTCCTTATACTTCTTCTTTACAGACTTCACTTCCAGGTCGCCTACGCTTTTTGATGGTCGCATAAGTGCTGCCGCGCCGATTAAGCCGGTGAGTTCGTCGGTAGCAAACAGGACCTTTTCCATCTGGTGCTCGGGTTTGATGTCCACAGTAATACCGTAGCCATGGCTGGCAGTCGCGCGAACAAGGCACTCCTCCAGGCCCCGCTCCCGCATAATCTCCTGGGACTTGATGCAGTGCTGGTCAGGATACCGCTCGAAGTCCAGGTCGTGGAGGAGTCCCACCACAACCCAGAAGTCCTTCTCCTCCCCATAACCCAGGGTCTCTGCAAACCAGCCCATAACATCGGATACCACGTAAGCGTGTTTCAGATGGAAGTCCCCCTCGTTATACTCCTTTAGGAGGGCGAGCGCCTCGTTATAGTTCAGTGACATCGTAGTTCCCTCTTTCTGTTCTTTCTTCGTGTTCTCCCCTCCGGAAAGCCTGGATCATGTCATTGGTCAGGCTGTAGTCCTCTGTCTCCAAGTCGATTTCCTCTCGTCTGTACCAGCCAGCCTCGGACAGTTCCTTCCCATCCAGATAGATGGCATCATCGCCCACCAGCCGGGCAAAGTATCCCAGAGAGAGATTTCCTGCAAGGCCCCATGGCTGGCTTCCGTAATATCGGATATCCTTTACCCGCAGGCCGACTTCCTCCATGACCTCCCGTCGGACAGTCTCCTCGGCAGTCTCTCCAATCTCCACAAAACCGGCAATGAGCCCATAGCCCTTGTAGGTGCGCCTCTGGTAGCGGCTCAAAAGGATGCGCTCACCGTCAGTGACCGCAACAATAACAGCCGGACAGATTTTGGGGAAAATCATCTCTCCACAGGCTGGGCAGCGGAGCATCCGTTCCCTCCGATCGTGCTCTGTAGGAGCACTGCAGTGACCACAGAACCGGTTGGCCCGGTACCAGAGGTCGAGATGGTGGGCGGTGGCCTCCGCAAAGACCATTTCCTTGGATTTCTTACGCCTCTCGCCGCGGATAGTGTGCCATTCGTAACCTACCGGAAGGGCACCTTCCTTCAGACAGACCAGGAAATAGTCCCTCTCATCCACCCGAAACAGATACACTGCGCCTTCTGCCAGAGGCGACAATTCTCCATAGGTGGGCAGACGCAGTTGATTGTTCTCCAACCGTTCCAGGGTTTCCTGCCCCCGAAAGACAAAGCACAGATCCTCCATTTGGGGATTCTTCCACGTAAACTCCACATGGTATTGCTTTGGAAAAATATCTTGCAGCATAGAGGTATCTCTTTTCCTTAGTTTTCGTTATCCTTTTTTGTCCGCAGGTCACGCCAGAACTCGTAGGCCGGGCCGAGCTTCTCCACATTTTCCGGATTCAGTCCCATCGGTCCCTCCCGGAAGAGGCGGCGGTCCATGATCCGCAGATCATCTGGAACCACCGGCGTAAACTCCATCTGATCCAAAATATCGTTCTGCAGGTCTACCCCTCGAGCAATCTCAATGAGAGTCAACCCGCCCTTTTCTAGACGGAATACTGCTCGCTCGGTAATGTACAGGACCTCCTGCCCCTTCCGTAGTGCCTCCACCCCGGAGAAGGTAATGGACTCCACCTTCTGGATAAACTTCTTCTGGGGGCCTTGGGTGTGGATGACCAGGCCGTCGTCCTTCAGGCCCACCTCTTGCTTTCCGGCGGTAAATGTCCCAATAAAGCAGAGCTTTTTTGCATTCTGCGTGATATCGATAAAGCCGCCGGGGCCTACTGTGCGACCGTGGAAGTTATGGGCGTTCACATTTCCTTGGCGGTCAGCCTCGGCAAAGCCTAGAACGGCCATATCCAAGGCACCGCCGTCATATATCTGGAGGATATCTGCCATACGATACATTGCCTCCGGATTCACTGCCGCCCCGAAATCGATACCGCCTAGGGGAATGCCCCCTAAGGGCCCGCACTCCATGGACAGTGTGAACAGATGGGAGATCCCTTCCTCATCGGCCACAGAACCGATACCACCGGGCATGCCGATGCCAAGATTGATCAGGGAATTGGGCCGCAATTCCATGGCTGCGCGGCGGCAGCAGATTTTCCGCGGGCCCATGGCCAGGGGCTCAAATCCAGCAGCAGG
The DNA here is from genome assembly GCA_021442645.1 of Ruminiclostridium sp. Classification (GTDB taxonomy): domain Bacteria; phylum Bacillota; class Clostridia; order Oscillospirales; family Oscillospiraceae; genus Evtepia. Next base: position 16,072 of record JABUSR010000128.1, on the reverse strand, counting down.
GGTAACGGCCAAACCGGCAATCTCCGGCCGGAACTGATCCGTTTCAAAACTTTGTTTACTATACTCCGGGCGGCCCTCCACCAAGTAGTCCACCATAAACCCGTGAATCAGGACCTCCTTGGCAGGAATCGTGCCCCGCCGGACGATCTTATCCACCTGGGCAATCACGATGCCGCCGGAATTGTGAACTGCGGCCGCCACCTCAAACTGCTCCACATTCATGGCCTCGTTGACAATAGACAGGTTTCCCGCCTCATCGCCATAGGTAGCCCGGATAAAGCAGACATCAATGGGGAAGGATGGATAATACAGGCACTCCTTCCCATCCAACTTCAGGAGCAGGACCACGTTTTTCCCGGAATCCAACGTCTTCTGGTTGGCTTTACCTCCACCGTTTCTGGGGTCGGCAAAGGTTCCGATACCCGTAGTGGCGATAGCGCCGGGCAGTCCCCCGGCAATAGCCCGGAACAACTGCATCATGTTTCCTAACGGCAACATGTAGCAGGTGACCTTCTCTCCCTGGACCAGTTCCCGCAGTCCAGGGTCATATCCCATGTGGGTGAGGATCAACTCCTTGAACAGACCGTCTTTGGCCGCCAGATGACTGACCCCTCTCCCTTCACCGTCTCCCTGGCTGGTGCATTTGACCAATGTCACATCTTTGGGATGGCCAGTCTGATCGAAGTGCTCAGCCAGGGACATAATCAGGTCCTCAGGGCAGCCGAATCCGTTAAATCCGGTAGTGGTCAGGGTACAGCCGTCTTTGACAAACTCCGCGGCCTGGGCAGCAGTGATGATTTTACTCATGTCGTGCCTTTTCCTCCTGTCTGGTGTTTTTTCTTATTATACCATGCTTTTTCTCAGGGACAAGGCACCCAGGCCGCTTTTTACGTCTTTTTCAGTTTTAAAGACAAAATCGTCTTGCGTCTTCTCCTGCTGACAGGTATACTGAAAGAAATCGATTCCCGGAAGCAGGAGGGTCTCCCTATGATCGAACCAGTCCCCATGAAGATTATAGCAACCATGCACAGTGCCTTCCCTACCAAGTTCGGCATTCCCCGGCAGAGTGGGCTGGTCGAATCGCTTCACTCCATTGTCGTCTTTGAACCGGCTTATCGCAATCCCGATGCTCTGCGGGGATTGGAGGGTTTCTCCCATCTGTGGCTCATCTGGTCTTTCTCGAAAGCGATTCGGGAAGACTGGTCTCCTACTGTCCGGCCCCCCCGGCTTGGCGGCAACGCCCGCATGGGAGTCTTTGCCACTCGATCCCCCTTCCGCCCCAATGCCATCGGCCTATCCTCCGTCAAACTGGAGGGGATCGAGCTTCATCCCACCTTCGGGCCTGTTATCCATGTTTCCGGTGCTGATCTCATGGATGGGACCCCTATTTTCGACATCAAGCCCTACCTCCCTTATACCGACGCCCATCCCGACGCCGCAGGCGGATTTACCGCCGGATATCAGGGGTATCGCCTGGAAGTAGAGTTTCCCCCGGCTCTTCTGACTCGTGTTCCTGACCTGGATCGGACGGCTCTAATCGGCGTACTGGAACAGGATCCACGCCCTTCCTATCAGGAGGATCCGGACCGAATCTACGGCATGGCTTTCGGCATCCTGGACGTAAAGTTCACCGTGGCAGATCGTCACCTGACCGTGGTAGATGTTATAACGAAATAATCCTTAACTTCCGCTTGAAAAAGCCGACCTCTCTTATGGTAGAGAAGTCGGCTTTTCTTTTTTCTGCCGGTATGGATTAGCTGCAATAGGCTACGGGGTTCACGCGGGTACTCTGGGAATTGCCCATCCACAGTTCAAAGTGCAAATGATTGCCGGTGGAAGATCCAGTGGTTCCCACGCCACCAAGGACCGTTCCTTGGCTCACCGACTGCCCAGCGGAAACCGATCGGAAAGACATGTGAGCATAGAGACTGCGTCCTCCATCGCTATGGGCCACCACAACATAGTTGCCATAGGAGGACCCATAGGCAGAGATAATGACCACGCCTCCCTTGGTCGCCATAATGGGCGTGCCCGAAGGAGCAGGAATATCCACGCCACCATGGAACTCTGCTCCATGGAAGGGGCAGATTCGGTTACCGAAGGGAGACGTTACCCTCCGATATCCCGACAGGGGCCAAATGTAGTTGCCGCCGATTACAACAGTGGGCGTGCCTGAGTTTCCGCTACCACCGCTATTATTCTGATTCTGCTGTTGGGCAGCCGCCTCTGCCGCTTTTCTTCGTGCTTCCGCTTCTGCCTTTTTTTGTGCCGCGATTTGGGCCGCATATGTGGCCTCAGCCTGCTTGATCTGCTGGGAGAGGCTGACTGAGTCGTCCTCCAGATCATGGAGTTTCTCCTCATAGACATCAGCCTGGCTTGATATCTGGTTAATCAGGGTATTCACCTTAGCGCGTTCCGTCTCCAACTCACTCTTCTGAGCAGCCAATTCTGCCTTGGTTGCTTCTTCTGCAGCCTTGTTCTCTTCCAGTTCTTTCTTTGCGTCGGCCACAGCCTGTCGGGCCGCTTCTAACTGGTCCATAACCATGTTGTCGTAGTCCACGACCTCAGAAATGGCACTTACCCGGTCCAACAGATCAGAAAAGCTGCTGGCGTTGAACAGAACAGCCCAATATGAAATCTCTCCTCGCTCCTCCATACTGCGGACACGACTGCAGAATTCGTCGTAGTATCTGGCCTCTTCAGCCTGGGCCTCGGCCAACTCCACCTCTTTTATAGCAATCATCTCACCGTACTTGGCGATGGTCTCCTCAGAGATGCGAATCTGCTCCTGGATGATGGAGATTTTTTCTTCCAGCCTAAATTTCTGATTCAGTGCTGTATTCTTGGATTTCTCCAGCTTACTCAGCTCCGACTGGATCGCATCCTTCTTGTCTGTCAGGCTCGAAGCCTGGTTTTTCAGATTCTGAATCTCCGCCTGAGTCACAGCATAAACGTCCGGACCTGCGGGAAGGAGAATGCCGACTGACATCACCATTGCCAGAAGAATGGCTGTCACTCGTTTCCAGCCAAACCGCCGGGCGATATGCTTTATATGCATAGGTATCACCTCGTGATTTTGTTTGCATTTCTTCATATACTGTAATTGTCAGTATAGCACACCTTTCTTCAGATTGCAACAAACCGTCAAAAGATTAACATTTCTGTAACAAACGGATATCATCCCTCCCTGCGCCGCGGCGCCCATTGAGTCACGCCTCAAGGAAAAGGATTCCCATAGTTCCGGGGCCGCAGTGCGATGAGATCGTGCTCCCCGCCCGGGCGAAGATAATCTCCCGAACAGGGACGATTCCCCGGATGGTTTCTTTGAGCCGTTCTTCCACATCCGCCGAAAGTTCCGAAGAAGATGTGATAAATACATAGTCCGGGCGGACTTTTCGCCCTGTCAGCCGCTCAGCCACGTATTTCTCATAGACCTTCAAAATATTGCCGCGGTATTTCTTGCCTACTTCCAGCTTTCCCTCCCGCATCTCGATGCATGGCTTCAGATTTAACAGGTTCGCACCAAAGGCCGCAACCCCGGTGCAGCGACCGCCCTTCCAAAGATACTCCAGCGTGTCAATCACAAAGCTGGTTTGAACTTTTGGGATCAATTCGTTCACCGCCCGGACAATCTCTTTTGCGCCCTTCCCCTCGTCTCGAAGCCGACAGGCCTCAAACAGAAGCAGTCCGATACTGCTAGAAAGGTGACATGTGTTGATAGGATACACACCTGGGAATTCCTGGGCAGCGATTCCTGCATTCTGATAGGATGCGGACAACTCTGCACTGATGTCCAAGTGGACCACATCATAGCCTGACTCAACCAAAGGCTTAAAGAATTCCTGAAACTCCTGGGGGCTGACAGCCGCTGTGGTCGGAAGGGTCTTATTTGCCCTGTACCGTTCAAAAATCATATCCGGTATAAAGTCAACACCATCCAAATAGCTCTCCTCTCCCAGAAGAACATGGAGGGGTATGACCTTAATATGAAAGCGCTCCAGTAGTTCAGGGGAAAGATCACATGTGCTGTCGGCAGTAATATACACAGGTTTGTTCATAAATCAGTTCGTTCCTCGCTTCCCCGGCCCAAAGGGCCGCTCAAAAGTATTCAGTGATTACATTGATTATAGCGGAGAGAGAATCAGATTGCAACTGTTCTATCAGCGGAAAATCTCCGCCGCATAGGCCAGGACCTGTTCCAGTTCCCCTTCCCCCATCAGATTGTGCTCCCCATTGGGAAGAATCCGAATCTCCGCGCCAAAGGCTTGGGCAAAACGGAGGGCGTCCTCCGTGGGGGCCACATCGTCCCGTCCTCCGTGTACCATGAACAGGCGGGCCAGCCCCTCTTGATAGCAGGCGAAGACATCATTCTCCTCCAGGTCAGTCAGGAAATCCCGGGTGATTCGCATCTCACGGACATAGTCATATTCTGGGACAAAATAACCCAGGCGGCCCAAATCTGCCCGGGCCCGGTCATCAACCCAGGTATCCACCAGCCGGGGCATTGAGACCGCCGCCGAGCGCAGAAAGGCTCGTTTTCCCGCAGCCTGCCCCCGGGACAGATACAGCAGTGTGATATAGGCCCCGAAGCTGGATCCGAAATAGCCAATCTCCGCTTGGGGTGCTGTGGCGCGGATGTGCTCCTCCACCACGGTCAAATCGTCCAGACAGAACGGCACACGAAGGCCCTCCTGCCAGACGGAGCTCTCCCCATGGGACGGAAAGTCAAAGCTAAACACACCAACTCCATGGCGGGGCATCTCCTGGTTCAAAGCCTGAACCATGGGGCTGCTCTTGCTGCTTCCAAACCCATGGCATACAATCAGCACTTTTTCCTGTCCCTCCCAGCAGTCGTGGCAGGGGATACTATAGCCGTGTTTGCTCTTCAACGTCGTCATTTTCATGGGGAGACCCTCCTATCGTTTTTTCCATTCTGTCACAGAATCTGGGGCTCGTCAAGGGAAGCAGTCACAGATACCGATTCCTCCCCAAAAACAGCAGCTATCCCTTGCACGCACCCCGTAGATAGGGTATGATAAGAGAGAAAAGAACTGCGGGATATCCGACCCGCCCAGGGAGCGATGTGGATGAAGAATATTTTTATTGTAAACCCCGTAGCCGGTGGCCGAGATGTCAGTGATGAACTAGCCCGTGCCCTATCCATCACTGCAAAAGAAGGCGGTATCTCCCAAGAGGACTACGCCATTACCCGCACCACCCGGGTCGGACACGCCAGAGAGATTGCCGAGGCGTATGCTAAGACAGGTGACCGGGTCCGTCTGTTTTCCGTGGGCGGCGATGGCACCCTAAATGAGATTATCAACGGGGCTTATCCCTATAAAAACGCCGCTGTGGGCTGCATCCCCTACGGCAGCGGAAACGACTTCCTTCGAAACTTCGGCTCAAAAGAGGAGTTCCTGGACCTATCTGACCAACTTCGAGGGGAAGAACTGGACATTGACCTGTTCCAAACCAATTTCGGCGTGGGTGCCACCATCTGCTCCGCCGGACTCGACGCTCAGATTGCCCACGACATCCCCCGGTTCAGGCGAATGCCCCTGTGTGGTGGGGAGACCTCCTACCGCCTCTCCATCCTGCGTAATCTCATGCGTCCCCTGGGGCGAACGCTGAACATCACCATGGACAACGAGACCATCACGGAGTCCTGCCTGATGACCACTATCTGCAATTGCGGCTACTACGGCGGCGGCTTCCGGGCTGCCCCTGAATGTGCCATGGACGACGGGCTTCTGGATGTGATGGTGGTCCGAAAGGTATCCCTTCCCCGTATCGCCAAGATTCTGCCAGTTTATCAGAAGGGACTCCACATCCGGAACGGAGAAGTAATTCCCAAGGTGCGGGACGTCATCTCCTTCTCTCGCTGTCGGTCTGTGACGCTGGAGATTTCTGACGGGAAGAAGGAGCCTATCATCATCACTGTGGACGGTGAGTGCCGCCCCACCCGGGAACTGACGGTGGAAATCCTTCCCCTGGCCGGGCGCATCGTTCTGCCCAAACGGGTCTTCGCCCGGCATAGCGGACGGTCTTGATCCCAAAACGCACCCAACATAAAGCATTCTTCTGAATCACCTACAGAATCCCTATCGAATGTATGGGGGCTCCTCCCGACTGGGCCTCATGAAACTACATAGATAATACCGCAATGTTGGCCCACCTTCATCCCCGTTTTTCGCGCTGAAAAGGCGGCAGGAAAAATCCTGCCGCCTTTTATTCTATTGTTGTCAGATCATGCTTTGGGCTGGACGCCTTGGCCCGCGGGGGCGCTCCCGGTCTCCGGCTTCTTGATGGTTTCCACTACCCCGGCCGCCAGACCAGCGATTCCCTGAATCTCCGAGGGGATAATGATCTTGGTGGCCTTACCGTTGGCCGCAGCCTGGAAGGCCTCCAGAGACTTCAGCTTGATGACCTGGTCATTAGGACTTGCGTCGTTCAGCAGTTTCAGCGCATCGGCCATGGCCTGATTCACCGTTCGGATGGCCTCGGCCTCAGCCTCCGCCGCCATGATCCGAGCCTGCTTATCTGCGTCTGCCCGGAGGATGCGGGATTCCTTCTCACCCTCTGCCACTAGGATTTGACTCTGCTTCTGGCCCTCAGCTTGGAGGATAGACTCCCGGCGCTCGCGTTCGGCACGCATCTGCTTCTCCATGGCGTTCTGAATATCCTTGGGGGGCAGAATGTTCTTTAACTCCACACGATTCACCTTGATACCCCAGGGATCAGTAGCCTCGTCCAGAATGCTGCGCATCCGGGCGTTAATCACATCGCGGGAGGTCAGGGACTGGTCCAATTCCAGCTCACCAATGATATTTCTCAGGGTGGTGGCAGTCAGGTTCTCGATTGCGTTCATGGGGTTTTCCACACCATAAGCGTACAGTTTGGGGTCGGTAATCTGGAAGTACAGAACGGTGTCAATCTGCATAGTCACGTTGTCCTTCGTGATAACAGGCTGGGGCGGAAAATCCGCCACCTGCTCCTTCAAAGAGACTACCTTCCGGACCCGGTCTAGGAAGGGAATCTTAAAATGTAGGCCCACACTCCACACGCTTTGGAAAGCGCCCAGGCGCTCGATAACATAGGCCTTGGACTGCTGGACCACTCGGATAGATGTGGTCAGGACTGCCAGAATCAGAATAATAAATAACAGCACAACAAACTTTGACAGCATGGGGGGCACCTTTTCCTTTCTTCCGAGGGTTCACTGCCGCACGGACACAATCGCTTTGACTCCTTCAATCTGTTCGACCTGGACCAGCGTCCCCTCGGGGATCACATCTCCGTTGGAGGATCGGGCCGTCCAGATGGCACCGCGCACCTTGATCTGGCCAGAAAAATGGAGGTTGTCAATGGTCTCTACTACCAGTGCCTCTTCCTCCAGGATTCGGTCCGCATTGGTTTTTTCCGTCTTGGGGGCAATCCACTTCCGAGCCAGTGGACGGATGACTGCCATAGCAATCACCGACACAATGGCAAAGAGGCCCACCTGCACGGGCAGACTTACTCCAATCCATGCCGCAAAGAGGGCTGCCAGACTTCCAGTGCAGAACCAGATTGAGACTAGACCTGCCGTGATTCCCTCAATGCCGGCGAAGACAATTAGCAACACCAACCAAATGATTGGGTAGTTCACGGTGTGTTTCCTCCCTTCGTTCCGTATGTCGGTTTTTCTATTTCACACATATTTCCTGCTAATTATTATACCATAAGCTGCTAGACCAGACAACCGTTTGTTTTGCTCTCAGTATCATCTTGTTTCACTCGGAAATCTCTTTCATTTTCTTCCTATCCCTTGCAAGTGCCCTACAATTTTGTTATACTCATTAATTATAAAATATATCGGGTTTTCCCTGTGCCATTATTGTTCTTTGCCCTGCACTTCGAGCGCTGAGGGACATCGACCGGCACAATTCCATAGAAAAGGAGGGTAAGCCTTGAAAATTTCTGTAAAAAAGCTCTTGCTGTACGGAGGTATCCTACTCTTAATCATCCTGTCTGTGGGGCTGGTATTCAAGACTCTAATGAGTTTGGACGCCGTAATCAAAGCCTTCAGCGGTATTATGGCCGCCCTGCGGTCCATTGTTCTGGGCTGTATTATGGCCTTCCTGCTCTATCCTGTGGCTAGGTTTACTGAGCATTTTCTAATCTTTCACCATGTAAAAAAGAGCAAAGCACGTACCCTCTCAGCCGTCTTCTCTGCCCTGGTCCTGATCTTTCTGATTTTTGCCCTGATTTATTTTGTTATTCCCGAACTGCTTGAGAATCTTCCCTCACTGATCCGGGAACTCCCCCTGATGATTCGGGACGCCTTTGACCGGGTGTCTAGCTTCCTGGAATCCCACGGTCAATCCACCGACGCTTTGACCGAACTCTACAAAAAGCTCACCAGCGGCTTTACCGCCTGGTTGGAGGGCGACCCCCTGTCTGACATTGCCGGACTGCTTGGCCGGGTGATGGATGTGGCCAAGGGTGTTCTGAACTTTGTCATTGGCATTATCGTCATGGTCTATGTGCTCATGAGCCGGGACCAGTTCGTAGGTCAGGGCAAGAAGCTCCTGTTTGCCCTGTGCCGCAAACAGAGCACTTGTGACACAATTTTGAAGCATCTTCGGGAAATCAACCGAATTTTCAGCGGTTTCGTCTCCGGTAAACTGTTGGACTCTCTGATTATTGGCATCATCTGCGGAGTTTCTCTCTCCATTCTCAACATGCCTTATGCCATGCTCATCAGCGTGGTAGTAGGTGTCACCAATATCGTCCCGGTATTCGGCCCCTTCTTCGGAGCCATTCCCAGCGCTCTCCTGTTGTTGCTCACCGACCCCGGTAAATGTGTTGTGTTTATCATCTTCGTCATTATCCTCCAACAGGTGGACGGCAACATCATCGGCCCAAAAATTCTGGGGGACTCCACAGGGCTTTCCGCCTTTTGGGTCCTGTTTTCCCTGCTTCTGTTCAACCACCTGATGGGCTTCTGGGGCATGCTCCTTGGCGTTCCCCTCTTCGCCTCCTTCTATTATCTGACGAGAGAGTTCATCAATTACCGTTTGCGGAAGAAAAATCTTCCCGAGTCTACCGACGAATATGTCCATGCGGCGGGGCTGAACTCTGACGGAACTATACACACGGTCAAGCCGAAAACGATTCAGTTTTATCCTCTCATTCATGGGGAAGACAGCTATCTCTCCAAGTTCAAGATCTGGCTGGCACACCCCCATTTTAATATCCGTCGATCCCCCGGCAACACGGACGATGCCCCAGAGGTCCCCAATGATACTCCTGATGCACCCCAGTTCTGACTCTTTTCACGGAGGTGAGTCCCTTTCATGCCAGACAAAATCAGTCGCCGGGTTGCCCTCTGCGGCCTTCTTTCCGCCCTGATGCTGGTAATCATGCTTTTCTTCTCTGCAATCCCTCTGTCCACCTACGCCGCCCCGGCACTGGCCGGTACACTCTCTATCCCCATCGTGTGGGAGCTTGGCCGTAAGCCCGGCTTCCTTGTTTACCTCACTGTCTCCATTCTCAGCCTCTTCCTTGCTCCGGATAAAGAGCCCGCTCTTCTCTTCCTGTTTCTGCTGGGCTGGTATCCCGTGGCTCGTTCCCAGCTCCAGCACCTGCCCCGGAAGCCAGTGCGAATCCTTGTAAAGTTGGCCATCTTTAATCTTGCCACTTGTTTGGCCTATGCCTTGATGCTCTTTGTCCTCACAATGCCCGATCTCCGGGCAGAGTCCGCTCAATGGACGATGCCCCTTATGGTAGGCATTCTCCTGCTTGGCAATGCGGCATTCCTTCTATATGATGTAATGCTGGCCCGTATGGCGGACCTCTATGTCTATCGGATCCGCTGCAAGCTCTTTCCACCCCGAATTTGATCCAACGAGGTTATCTTGATGAAAAGGAAACTACTATCTCTCATTCTGCTCTGCGCCATGGTTCTTTCCCTTGCCACTCCGGCTTCTGCCGCAAAAACAATGCGTTTCACCGATGTGAAATCCTCTGATTGGTACTACTCCAGTGTGAAAAGTCTTTATGACGCTGGTATCGTCAATGGAACTTCCTCCACCACATTTAGCCCGTTGGGCACAGTGACCCTGGGCGAAGCCCTGAAACTCATCCTGATGGCTGCCGGATACGCAGAACAGAAACCTACAACAGACCATTGGGCCAGCGGATACTACCGTCTTGCACTGTCTCATAATTTTCTACCTGAGAATCGGCCTCTGACCCTCAATGATTCCGTCAATCGTCTGCAGATCGCACAGATCATCGTGCGCACCTTAGGCCTCTCCCGCTCCGGCTCCGTAACGCCCTTTGCAGATACCACGGATTCTGCCGCCCTTATTCTCTACGACCACGGAATCTTCAAGGGGGCTCCGGACGGACGCAAGCTCATGTTCTATCCCAAGTCCAATATCACCCGTGCTGAAATCAGCGCTGTGATTCTGCGCACCTATCAATTAAATACATCCTCCACAAAGCCGCAGAACCCCGGCCTAACAAGCCCGACCACCGAATATATCACATACAAGGGCAACAAAATCGCTGTGGTGGATGAACTCCCCAAAAACACCTATGATAATACCCTGTTCAAGGTCAATGAGAATGGATTTCTCACCTATGACAGCGCCGAATACTCCTGCCGAATCGGCATTGATGTATCCAAGTATCAGGGCGACATCGACTGGGGTGCTGTTAAAAGTTCCGGTGTGGATTTTGCCATCCTTCGATTAGGATACCGGGGTTACGGTACAGGCAAGATCGTGCTGGATCCCTGCTTCTACACCAACCTCAGCGGCGCCCTTGCCAATGGCATCGAGGTGGGCGTGTACTTCTTCTCCCAGGCCATCACGCCGGAAGAGGGTGCTGAGGAGGCACGGTTCTGCCTGGAAAAGCTTTCAGGCTATCATATCACCTATCCCATCGTCTTTGACTGGGAGCCCTATGACAGCAGCTATGGGGCCCGCACAGAGGGCCTGAACGACAATGTTCTGACTCAGTGCGCCGTCGCATTTTGTGAGGAAGTGGAGCAAGCTGGGTATCAGTCCATGGTTTACTCCAATCTCTATTATTTTTATTTGCACTTTGATCTAAATGCGTTGACAAAGTATCCCTTCTGGCTGGCTCAGTACAGTTCCCGCCCTTCATTCTATTACCACTTTGACATATGGCAGTATGGTGAAGCCGGTACGGTACCCGGTATCGACGGAAATGTTGACCTGAATATCGAGTTTATTCCCAAGTGATAAAAACAAAAACGAATCCCATCTGCCACCGGCAGACGGGATTCGTTCATTTAATCTCATTTGATCTTTCATAAAATGTATTAAAGTCGGTCAGGTCTGGCAAATATACATGGCAAACCTTTTTCAATTCCTCCTGGTCACTGTAAGCATCCGCAACGCCGGCCACCTTGTACCCCGCTAAAAAGGCAGTTTGGGCACAGTGTACAGCATCCTCAAAGACCCATGTATCCTCTGTCCGTGTGCCCATCCTGTCCCGGGCCCTGCTGAAAATTCCCGGTTGGTCCTTTCCGATGCCTAACTCCCCACAAGTGTAGATCTCATCCAGGAACGAAAGCAACCCCGTTCTGGATAACCCCTCCTTAATCAGGACACGGTCGGTATTGGTGGCTAATGTGATTCTGACACCTCGTCTACGGAGTTCCTCCAGAAACTCCTTTGCACCGGGCTTAGCCCGTACCTCACAGCAGTAAAAATCCAGAAGGGTCCCATTGATCCCCTCCGCAATCTCCCGGGGACTCTGTTCTAACCCATAGGCCTCCTTCATATAGATACTGCCCTCTTCCATTGTCATGGGAAAGAGAATGGACCGCAAACCAGGCCGCGCCGCAACACCAATGGAGGCCAGATACCTGACGCCTACCGTATCCCAGATTTTCATGGAATCCAGCAGGGTCCCGTCTGCGTCAAAAATTGCACCTCGAATCACAGTCTTTTCCCCTCTTTCCTCTGGATAATTCAGTCTAACAGATAATTACCCCCTGGTCAAGCAGGTGGGAACGTGATACCATAGTGGCGAACCTATCCTCTGAAAAGGAGTTCTCATCATGTCTGATGCTGCATGCTTTATCTTTGGTTCAGGTCCTTTCTACGGCCTCGTTGAAATCCCAAAGCCTACAGACCGCATTCTCGCTGCTGACGGAGGCTATCGCCACTGCGTAAAGGTTGGTCTGCAGCCCAATCTTATTCTGGGCGATTTTGATTCCTTGGACCATCTACCCCCGGAACTTGAGTCAAAAAAATTTCCTGTTGAAAAGGACGATACCGACACCATGTTGGCTATCAAGCTCGGGCTGGAACTGGGGCACCGACGCTTCCACCTCTATGGTGGAACAGGGGGGCGAATGGACCACACCCTGGCAAATCTACAGGCCCTGGCCTATCTAGCGCAAGCAGGTGCCCGGGGATATCTCTATGACGAGGGATATGTATTTACTGCCATCCGGAACGGTCACCTTTCCCTCCCCGCCCGGAATTCCGGCATTTTCTCTGTTTTTTGCCTGGGTGCAGAAGCCCGCGGAGTTTCTGTCCAGGGCGGACAGTATTCCGTGCTCGATAGCGCCCTCTCCCCCTTCTTTCCTCTGGGAGTCAGCAACCACTTTCAAGGCCTTCCGGTGGAAATCGACGTAATAGACGGTTGCCTCCTCATCGGCTGGGAACTTGACTGATTCCCTTCCCCGGTACCTCCTTTGATATGCCTGTCCTTTAAAACTTTTACATAACGATACCCTCTGATGTAGGTCTTCGTTTCCTGCATCAGAGGGTATTATAACAATAATTCGATTATTCTTGGCTATCCGACATAACATTCACATGAGTTTAGATGTGAAATAGACTGCCAGAATAAACAGCCATGCCGCCATCACCCAGATGGCATAATAGGCAGCAGCTGCACCCAAAACTAGGGGCGCCAGCAAAATCAGCACGCTGACCACAGCTGTCAAAAAGTAGGTAAGATAGGCTGCACCGGGCTGAAGCAAAGGCAAGTCTTTTCCTTTAACAGAGATAACACCGTCCTTCTTTTTCAGCACAACAGCCAGAACGATACCCACAACAATGACCACAAGGGACGCCACCATGTACCCATAGTACTTGGAAACATGGGCCACACTGCGGAAAATCCACATACCCAGAATCCCCAGACCGCCGGCAATCGCACAGCCGAAAAACTCCTTTTCATACAGATAGAATACCAGCATCAGGACGCCCAGCGCAGGAATCACACCAAGGACCATAGGGGCACCGGCTATACCGTAGGCTCGCATAATATACCCACCCAGCCCTATACACAAAAACGCCGCACCCAAGGCAAACTGAATCATGCCTTCTTGGGGAAGCTCTTCGTTTTTTCGAATCCGGAGACCCCATACCAGGAACACAACAAACAGCACGATACCCACAATGGGAGCGATCCCCAAAATAGTGTACAAGGGTGGAACAGCGCCGAGTTCGTCTGCGCGGGCGTGGATATAGAATCGATTTACCAGCAACATGACCGCTTCCGCTACGATTGTAGCGACCAACCAGACCAGCATGTGGTTAAATGCGCGGTCCTCCATCTGCTCTCTGGTACGAACGTTCGCCGGTTTAGATCTTACAGTCTTTGTCTCGTTTTTCTTCATACGGTGAAAACACTCCCTATTTCAGGACTGCATACCCCTTGGGAATATACACATAGAATCCAGTTTATTATAGCAGAAAAGTTCTCTATTAGCAAGCCGTCTCAGCGTTTTCTTTTCTGCTGCAAAAGCTTTCATCCGTCTTCGTTTACTTAAAACTTCCTTTTAGAGAAACACTGCGGTTGAAAACCAGATGGTCATGGGCTGCGTCCTTATTATCCAGGCAGAAGTAACCCTGTCGCATGAACTGGAAGACCTCTGCTGTCTTTCCCCGCTCAGGCATCTCCAATTCTGCCATTCCCTTCTCCAGCTTGCACTCAGTGAGGACCTGGAGACTCTCGGGATTCAGGAAGTCCTTGAAATCCTTGTCCGGTCCGTCGGGAGCGGGATCATTGAAGAGATAGTCGTATAGACGAACCTCTGCATCCACGGCAGTCTCTGCGTCCACCCAGTGGATAGTCGCGCCCTTGACCTTGCGACCGTCAGCGGGGTTTCCACCCTTAGATTCTGGGTCGTACTCACAGAGGACCTCCACTACATTCCCTCTCTCATCCTTCACACAGCCTGTGGGACGGATAAGATAAGCACCCTTCAAACGGCATTCCAAACCGCCGGGCGTCAGGCGCTTATACTTGGGAATGGGTTCCTCCATGAAGTCATCAGCCTCAATATACAGATGGCGGGAGAATGTGACCATGCGCTCACCGGTCTCGGGGACTACGGGGTTGTTCTCCACCGGGATCTCCTCGCTCTTCCCCTCGGGATAGTTGGTAATGGTGAGTTTTACCGGGCGTAAAACTGCCATAACGCGCTTGGCAGACTCATTTAAATCTTCCCGCAGGCAGGCCTCAAGCAGGGCATAGTCTACCGTGGAGTCCACTTTAGACACACCAATGCGCTCGCAAAAGCTACGAATGGACTTGGGGGTATAACCACGACGGCGCAGACCGCAGAGGGTCGGCATTCTGGGGTCATCCCATCCAGAAACGAGGCCCCCCTCCACCAGCGCTCTTAGCTTCCTCTTAGACATCACAGTGTAGTTAATTCCAAGGCGGGCAAACTCAATCTGGCGGGGTTTGCTTGGTATGTCACAATGATTCACCACCCAGTCGTACAGGGGGCGGTGGTTTTCATATTCCAGGGAGCACAGGGAATGGGTAATCCCCTCCAAGGCGTCCTGAATGGGGTGGGCAAAGTCGTACATGGGGAAAATACACCACTTCGTGCCCTGCCGGTGGTGTTCAATATAGCGGATGCGGTAAAGCACCGGGTCGCGCATATTGAAGTTGCCGGAGGTCAGGTCAATCTTCGCACGAAGAGTGTACCTTCCCTCCTCAAATTCCCCATTCTTCATCCTCTCAAACAGGTCTAGATTCTCCTCTACGGGGCGATCTCGCCAAGGGCTCCTGGCGGGCGTGTTAGTATCACCCCGGTACTCCTTAAACTGTTCAGGCGTCAGTTCGCAGATGTATGCAAGGCCTTTCTTAATGAGGTCTACTGCCAACTCATAGGTCTTTTCAAAATAGTCGGACCCATAGTAGAACCGATCGTCCCAGTCAAAGCCCAGCCAGTGGATATCCTCCTGGATAGCATCCACATACTCTGTATCCTCCTTGGCCGGGTTTGTATCGTCCATTCGCAAATTGCAGATGCCACTGTACTTTTCCGCCGTGCCAAAATCAATGGTCAGTGCCTTGCAGTGGCCGATATGCAGGTATCCATTGGGCTCCGGCGGGAAACGTGTATGGACCTTTTTCCCTTCACAACGCCCGCCGGGCTGTAATTCTTCCTCAATAATCGCATGAATAAAATTCGTGCTCACGATTTCTTCCGCCATGGTATTCACTCCTTCTTTCAGGTGCTGTAGCATAACGATTTATTATATACTATTTTATTGTCTTTTGGCAACCGTCTTTCCCAAATCAGCAGTCTTTCCTGCATTTTATCCGCCTTTTGGGCCAGGATTTGCCACGGCCTCTGCCACACGGATGCCGTCCACCGCTGCAGAGACAATGCCACCAGCATATCCAGCCCCCTCTCCACAGGGATAGAGTCCCCGGATATTGGACTGATAGCTGTGGTCACGCAGGATGCGTACCGGTGAAGAAGAGCGAGTCTCCACCCCCACCATAAGGGCGTCTGGGTCACTGAAGCCTCGAAGTTTTCTGTCTAGTACAGGAAGGGCTCCCGCAAAGGAGTCCGTGACAAAGGACGGCAAAGTCTCCCGCAGGTCCCCGAAGCAGACATCTGGACGATAGGTACTCCGGTTGGTCAGTCCGATGGGGCTTGACATGCCCCGCAGAAAATCGCCCACCCGTTGGGCCGGTGCCTCATAGCCGGGCCTTCCATAATCGTAGGCCTTTTTCTCCCAGAGTTCCTGGAAAAGGACACCAGCCAGAGGATCATCACTCCCGAAATCAC
>JABUSR010000210.1 GCA_021442645.1 Ruminiclostridium sp. | reverse complement strand
GCCGTGAAATTTCACGGCGCTCTGCTTTTTCAGCGAATAGGATTCCTTTGGAGCATATTTTCATCCGAAACGACGGGGAGGGAAACAAATTGTCATGTACGAAACTTCCCCAAATACTTCCCAATTCCTCAAAAATGATGTAAAAAAATCCTAATTTTGTGTGATAAAAAGAGGGGGATATATGTGCATTTTTACAAGAAATGGGGGGATATTCCAGAAAAAATTTTAGATTTAATGACATTTGCACAGACTTGTTTTCAAAATACGTAGAAAAACCTATCGATTTGTTGATTGTCTGTGCGGGCAATTCTCCTGTATAATAGAATTACCAAAGCGTAGCCTTTTG
This sequence comes from Ruminiclostridium sp., assembly GCA_021442645.1. Classification (GTDB taxonomy): domain Bacteria; phylum Bacillota; class Clostridia; order Oscillospirales; family Oscillospiraceae; genus Evtepia. The sequence continues at coordinate 22,892 of JABUSR010000210.1, read as the reverse complement.
GTGTGAGGGGAAAGACGGAATGCGCGAACTCCGTTTTTTTACCGGACGGCACGTGAAATGTAAAGGAGAGAAGTATGAATACGATTGTAAGCATCAATGGTGCGATCAACGGTGTTGTCTGGGGCCCCCCCATGATGATCCTGCTGATCGGCGTGGGCATTCTGATGACTGTCCGCATGAAGGGTCTGCAGTTCCGGAAGTTTGGTTTTGCGATGAAAAACACCTTGGGCAAGATATTCACCAAGGCTGAAGCGGGCGAAGGTGAGATGACGCCCTTCCAGGCAGTGTCTACCGCACTGGCTGGTACCGTTGGCACTGGCAACATAGCAGGTATCACTGCTGCTGTCACCTTGGGCGGCCCCGGTGCACTGTTCTGGCTGTGGGTCACCGCACTGATTGGCATGGCAACCAAGTACTCTGAGGTCCTGCTGGCGGTTAAGTTCCGCGAGCGCAATGCTGTGGGAGATTGGGTTGGCGGCCCCATGTACTATATTAAGAACGGTATGGGCAAAAAATGGAAATGGCTGGGCATCGCATTTTCCATCTTTGCAGCACTGGCTGCCCTGGGCACCGGCAACGCCATCCAGTCCGGTAACATCGTTTCTGCCATCGACACGGTTATCCTTTCTTTTAAGCCTGATTTCGGTAGCTTTGCTACCGTCAATCTGGTTCTTGGCCTGATTCTGGCTGTGCTGGCTGCTATCGTCCTGTTTGGCGGAGTGAAGCGTCTAGGAGCCGTCACTGAGAAGCTGGTTCCCTTTATGGCAGTGGTCTATATTGTTGCATGCTTGGTGGTCGTCATTTTCAGCAGCTCCGCTCTGCCTGCCATCTTCCGCGATATCTTCGTGGGTGCGTTCTCCCCTGCGGGTATCACCGGCGGTGCTGCAGGTTCCATGATTGTGGTCCTGACCTGGGGCATGAAGCGAGGAATATTCTCCAACGAGGCCGGCCTGGGTACCGCTCCTATGGCCCACGCCACTACTTCCGAGACTGTTCCTGTTAAGCAGGCTGTGTATGGTATCTTCGAGGTCTTCTTGGACACCATCATCATCTGCACGCTGACCGGCCTGACCCTGTTGTGCGCCTGTTATAAGAGCGGCATCGACCTGCACTACGGCATCATGGGCGACACATCCCTGGTGGCGGCCTCCTTGGGCACTGTGTTCACGCAGAAGGGCGGCGCTCTGATTATCGCCATCGGTCTCGCTTTGTTTGCTTTCTCTACAATCTTGGGATGGGCACTGTATGGATCTCGCTGCTGTGAGTTCGTTTTCGGCGCTAAAGCCATCAAGCCCTACTACATCATCTATGTCATCTGCACCGTGTTGGGTGCCACCGTGGACCTTGGTGTCGTATGGGATATCGCCGATACGCTGAACGGCCTCATGGCCATCCCCAACCTGATAGCAGTGGCGGCTCTGTCCGGCGTTGTGGTGAAAGAGACCAGAGATTTCTTTGCCAATCGTTCGGCTGAAAAAGCTGGGAAATAATGTCTGACCCTCCCGCGGGACGGCACTTGCCGTCCCGCGATGTTTTTTACGAGAAAAATATACAGGGAAGAGGCGTAAAAGATTGAAAACCTTTACATTCTGTGACTTGCGAAAACATGCATGTTATAGTATAATTTGATTTAAATTGGGATACTTTTTGTAACTGACGGAAGTGGGCCGACCACAGGGAGCAAAAAGGTGTATTTTTGTCGACCGTCTGGGCAGTTCAATTTTCACAAAGAGGGAATTGGACTGTCGTTTTTATTTTTTAGACCGGGAAAAGAGAGATCAACCAGACAAGGAGAGATGTTTTATGAAAAAAGTCGGGATCATTATGGGCAGTGACAGTGACTTGCCCGTCGTGGAAAAGGCCATCGACAAGTTGAAGGAGTACGGGGTTCCCTATGAGGTCCATGTGTATTCTGCGCACCGCACGCCTGTGCAGGCAGGGGAGTTCGCCCAGAATGCTCAGGAGAAGGGGTTCGGTGCTATCATTGCTGCTGCAGGCAAAGCGGCACACCTGGCCGGTGCTGTTGCGGCAAATACAACCCTTCCGGTGATTGGGATCCCCGTAAAGTCTTCTACTCTGGACGGCTTGGACGCCCTATTGTCCACAGTGCAAATGCCAACAGGTATTCCCGTGGCTACTGTAGCCATCGATGGTGCTGCCAATGCGGCCCTGCTGGCCATTCAGATTCTTGCGGTCTCTGATGAGGCTCTCAGTGAAAAGCTTTGCCGGGCGCGGGCGGCAGAATCTCAGAAAGTGCTGGAAAAGAACGCTGCCATCGAGGTAAAGTTCAACTGATAGAAACAACAAAAACTATTGATTTTACGAACGGAGGAATACACTATGGGTGGTTTTTTTGGCGCAATCTCGAACCGTGACGTTGTGATTGATGTGTTTTTTGGGACAGACTATCACTCCCATCTGGGTACTAGACGCGGTGGCATGGCATCATGGGACCCTGAAAAGGGATTTCAGAGAGAGATTCATAACATTGAGAACGCTCCTTTCCGAACCAAGTTTGACAAAACCGTGGAGGATATGAAGGGCAATCTCTGCATTGGCAGCATCAGTGACACGGATCCCCAGCCTCTGCTGGTTCGATCTGTTCACGGGACCTATGCCATCTGCGTGGTGGGACACATCCGCAATGAGGAGGAACTCATCCAGCAGCTGCTCAACACCGAGGACGGCCATTTTGAGGCCATGAGCGGTGGCCGTGTGAACTCCAACGAGCTCATCGCTGCCCTGATTAGTCAGCAGCCCACTATTGCCAAGGGTATCCGCTATGCCCAGGACGTGGTCCAGGGCACGGTCTCTGTCCTCATCATGACTCCCGACCGCCTCATTGCCGGACGAGACTGGCACGGCCGTCTGCCTATCCACATCGGTCAGGACGAGGAGGGGTGCTGTGTATCTTTCGAGACATTTGCCTATCAGAAGCTGGGTTATCGGGATGCCTACGAATTGGGCCCTGCTGAGGTGGTGGAGATCACGGCTGACAGTTGGAATACGTTGATTCCGCCAAGAGATGAGCTGAAAGTCTGCGCCTTCCTTTGGACCTACTACGGTTATCCCAACTCCAGCTATGAGGGAATCAATGTGGAGACCATGCGCTATCGCAACGGTGAGATCTTGGCCCGGACCGACAAGGAAAATGGGGTGGCTCAGGATATCGATATTATCTCCGGTGTGCCCGATTCCGGCACACCCCATGCCATTGGCTATGCCAATGTGAGTGAAGCTCCCTTTGGCCGCCCCTTTATCAAATACACTCCCACTTGGCCCCGCAGTTTCATGCCCACCACCCAGCGTGAACGCAATATGGTGGCCAAGATGAAACAGGTCCCCGTGCCCGAGCTTATCCAGGACAAGAAGCTCCTGCTGGTGGATGACTCCATTGTCCGCGGTACCCAACTGCGGGAGACGGTGGACTTCCTCTATGAGAATGGTGCCAAGGAAGTGCATATCCGTTCTGCCTGCCCGCCCATCATGTATGGATGCCGGTACCTGAACTTCTCCAGCAGCAAGTCTGAGATGGAACTGCTGGCTCGCCGTGTCATCTACGAACTGGAAGGGGAAGAGGGCATGAAGTACGTGGAAGAATACGCCGACGGCCGCACAGAGCGCGGCAAGAAGCTCCGCGAACACATCTGTGAGACGATGCACTTTACATCTCTGGACTTCCAGACCCTGGATGGACTGGTGGAGGCTATCGGCCTGCCGGAGTGCAAGCTGTGCACTTATTGCTGGAACGGAAAAATCTGAGAAAAAGCTTTTACCGTGGAGATGGAAGAGCCTGAGTAATATAGAGTAAGGATAAAGAATGGAGGTTCCTTATGCAGCAGTCCAAATCTGACAGCTACGCCGCAGCGGGCGTAGATATCACCGCCGGCTACAAAGCCGTGGAACTTATGAAGACCCACATCGCCAAGACCATGACGGCCGGGGCCCTGTCCGACATCGGTGGGTTCGGCGGCCTGTTTGAGCTTGATCTCACTGACATTGCCCGTCCTGTGCTGGTCAGCGGCACTGATGGTGTGGGCACTAAGCTGAAGCTAGCATTTCTGATGGATAAGCATGATACAGTGGGCATCGACTGTGTAGCCATGTGTGTTAACGACATTGTTTGCTGCGGCGCAAAGCCACTGTTCTTTCTGGATTATATCGCATGTGGAAAGAATGTGCCTGAGAAAATCGCCGACATCGTCTCCGGTGTGGCCGAGGGCTGTGTCCAGTCCGGGGCCTCCCTGATTGGCGGCGAGACTGCTGAGATGCCCGGGTTCTACCCCGTCGATGAGTACGACCTGGCTGGGTTTTCTGTGGGTGTTGTGGACAAGGAAAAGGTCTTTGATAAGACCACCATCAGGGAAGGGGATGTAATCATCGGCCTGCCCTCCTCTGGCGTTCACTCCAACGGGTTCTCTCTTGTCCGCAAGGTTCTGGACGTAGAAAACTGTGACCTGAAGGCCCCCGTGGCTGAACTGGGCGGCGCATCCCTGGGCGAGACCCTGCTGACCCCAACCCGCATCTATGTGAAGACGATTCTGGCCCTGATGGAGGAGGTGACCGTCAAGTCTGTCTCCCATATCACTGGCGGCGGCTTCTATGAGAATATCCCCCGCAGTCTGCCCAAGGGCATGACCGCAAAGATTAAGGAGGCAGATGTGCCCGTCCTCCCCATTTTCAAGCTCATCGAGGAGAAGGGGAACATCCCCCGCCGGGAGATGTTCAACACATTCAACATGGGCGTTGGCATGACCATTGTCGTCGACAAGAACGAGGCAGACAAGGCCATCTCTGCTCTGGAAGCAGTGGGCGAGAAGCCCGTTCGTCTAGGTGAGATTGTTGCCGGCGACGAGGGCGTTATCGTATGGTAAAGACCAAGATTGCCGTTATGGTCTCCGGAGGCGGGACTAATCTCCAGGCTCTGTTGGATGCACAGTCCAGCGGAATCCTAACAACTGGGGAGATTGTGCTGGTTATCTCCAGCAACGCCAAGGCCTATGCAATTACCCGGGCCGAGAAGGCTGGGGTCCCCGCTGTGGTATGCAGCAGAAAAGAGTTGGGGAATCAGGCGGCTTTTGAAAAGGCAATCTCCCTGGTTCTGGCCGAATATGGCGTGGAACTCATTGTGCTGGCCGGCTTTATGAGCATCCTCAGTGAGAGTTTCACGAAGCAGTGGCCTCGCCGGATTTTGAATGTCCATCCGTCCTTGATTCCATCCTTTTGCGGGCAGGGATTTTACGGATTGAAAGTCCACGAGGCGGCCCTGGCCTATGGGGTCAAGGTGACTGGTGCCACCGTTCACTTTGTCAATGAGATCCCTGACGGCGGCGAGATCCTCCTTCAGCGGGCTGTGGAGATCCAGCCAGGGGACACCCCTGAGGTGCTCCAGCGGCGGGTTATGGAACAGGCAGAGTGGAAGATTCTGCCCCAGGCAGCCCAGATGATATCCGAAGAAATCGGGAAAGGGAAATAACCAATGAATATTTACGAAACACTTGACCTGGCCGCTCTGCTGGCACAGAATCCATACCCCGGCCGGGGCATCCTTCTCGGCAAAACAGATGACAGCACAAAGTCCGTTGTGGCCTACTTTATCATGGGCCGTAGCGAGAATAGCCGAAACCGGGTCTTCATCGGAGAGCCTGACGGCATCCGCACCGAGGCCCACGACCCGGCAAAACTGGCAGACCCCAGCCTTATTATCTACCATCCTGTCCGTCAGCTCGGGCGAAGCCTCATTGTCACCAATGGCGACCAGACTGACACGATTCGGGACTATCTGGAGAAGGGCATGACCCTGGAGCAGGCCCTGCGTACCCGGGAGTTTGAGCCAGACGGTCCGAACTGGACGCCTCGCATCTCTGGCCTGTTAGCTCCTGATGGCAGTTACAAGCTGTCTATCCTGAAGAGTGCTGACGCTGATGGTTCCGCCTGTGCCCGGTACTTTTACGAGTATCCCGGTTTGGCCGGTGTGGGGCACTTTATCCACACCTATGTGACTGACGGGGACCCCATTCCGACCTTCCAGGGTGAGCCTGAGCGGGTGACCATCACCGGCACCATGGAGGAATTTACCAACATGGTGTGGAGCAACCTGAACGAAGCCAATAAGATTTCCCTCTATGTGCGCTTTACTGACCTGGCCACTGGGGAATATGAAGAGACTGTTATCAACAAAAACCAGTAAATGGGGGGGGAAAGACATGAAAGAACTGGAACTGAAATACGGTTGTAATCCCAACCAAAAGCCTGCAAGTATCTCTGTCAGTGATGGTAGAGAACTTCCCATTGAAATCCTGGGTGGCAAGCCCGGCTATATCAATCTGCTGGACGCATTCAATTCATGGCAGTTGGTGAAGGAGCTGAAGGAAGCTACCGGCCTGCCTGCCGCAGCGTCTTTTAAGCACGTCTCTCCTGCTGGTGCTGCTGTGGGTCTGCCTCTGAGCGATACCGATAAAGCTATCTACTTTGTAGATCAGGACGCAGAGGTTTCTCCCATTGCCTGTGCCTACATTAGGGCTCGTGGCGCTGATCGTCTGTGCTCTTATGGAGACTGGGCAGCTCTTAGCGATACCTGCGATGCTGCAACCGCTGCATACCTGAGGCCTGAGGTTTCTGATGGTATTATCGCCCCCGATTACACCCCTGAGGCCCTGGAGATCCTCAAGGCCAAGAAGAAGGGTAATTATAATATCGTGAAAATCGACCCAGCTTACATCCCTGCCGTGGAGGAGCACAAGGACGTTTTCGGTATTACATTCCAGCAGGGCCGAAACAACTTCAAAATCGATGAGAGTCTTCTGACCAACTTGGTTACCGAGAACAAGGAACTGCCTGACAGTGCCAAGGTGGATATGATCGTGGCACTTATCACACTGAAATATACTCAGTCCAACTCCGTGTGCTATGTGAAGGACGGCCAGGCTATCGGCGTGGGCGCCGGACAGCAGAGCCGCATTCATTGCACCCGCCTGGCCGGCAGTAAGGCCGACAATTGGTACCTGCGTCAGCATCCTAAGACGCTGGGACTGCAGTTCTTGGATACAATCCGGCGCCCCGACAGGGACAACGCCATTGATGTGTATCTGTCCGACGAATATGAGGACGTCCTCCGGGAGGGCGCATGGCAGGCTATTTTCAAGGTCAAGCCTGAACCCCTGACTGCAGAGGAAAAGAAGGCGTGGATTGCGACCCAGTCCGGGGTCACCGTGGGCAGCGATGCATTCTTCCCCTTCGGTGACAATGTGGAGCGCGCCAGAAAGTCCGGCGTGGCCTATATTGTGGAGCCCGGTGGGTCCATTCGGGACGACAACGTTATTGAGACGGCCAACCGTTACAATATTGTGATGGCATTCACCGGGATGCGTTTGTTCCACCACTGAGAAGGAGGACGGCACGATGAAAATCCTTGTGGTAGGCGGCGGAGGCCGCGAGCATGCCATCATTAAATCCTTGAAGAAAAGTCTCCGAGTCACAGAGATTTTTGCGGCCCCTGGTAACGGAGGTATCGCCGCTGATGCGGTGTGTACCGGTATCGGGGCCAAGGACCTGGGGGCAATTACTGTGTTTGCCAAAGAGAATGCCATTGACTTTGCTGTGGTGGCACCTGACGATCCGCTGGTACTGGGCGCTGTGGATCTGCTGGAGGCCGAGGGCATCCCCTGCTTCGGTCCCAATAAGGCGGCTGCTATCATTGAGGGGAGCAAGGTCTTCTCTAAGAATCTTATGAAAAAGTACGGCATCCCCACTGCTCAATACGAGGTCTTCGACGATGTCGCCCAGGCGCTGTCCTACTTGGAGACCGCCCCTATCCCCACTGTGGTGAAGGCAGATGGGCTGGCACTGGGCAAGGGGGTTACCGTGGCTATGACCCGGGAGGAAGCTGTAAATGCTGTGAGGTCCTGCATGGAGGACAAGATTTTCGGTGAAAGTGGGAGCCACATCGTCATTGAGGAATTCCTTACTGGCCCAGAGGTGTCTGTCTTGTCCTTTACTGACGGAACCGTGGTCATCCCCATGGTCTCCTCCATGGATCATAAGCGGGTCGGCGAAGGAGACGTGGGGCCTAACACCGGCGGTATGGGAACCATTGCACCCAACCCCTACTACACAGAAGATGTAGCCCGGCAGTGCATGGAGGAGATTTTCCTGCCTACCATGAAAGCCATGAACGCTGAGGGCCGCACATTCAAGGGCTGTCTGTACTTTGGCTTGATGCTCACGGAGAAGGGCCCCAAGGTCATTGAGTACAACTGCCGCTTTGGTGACCCTGAGACTCAGGTGGTCCTCCCCCTGTTGGAGAGCGATCTGCTCACTGTTATGGAGGCCACTGCCCGGGGTAAGCTGGGCGAGACCGAGGTGAAGTTCAGTGCCCGGAGTGCATGCTGTGTGGTGTTAGCCTCTGATGGTTACCCCAAGCACTACGAAAGCGGGTTCCCAATCACAATCCCGGAGGATTTGGATGCAGAAGTTTTCGTCGCTGGTGCCAAGCTGGATGACGGTGTGCTGAAAACATCCGGCGGGCGCGTCTTGGGTGTTACCGCCTTGGGAGATACTCTGGCACAGGCTGTTGAAAAGGCCTATGCCCAGGCAGACAAGGTAAAGTTTGAGAATGCTTACTGTCGCAGAGATATTGGCGCGAAAGCTCTGCAGGCGATAAAGTGAGGATAAGAAGGAAAGTAAAGAGGAGATTGCTATGGTATATCGGGTATATGTAGAGAAACGCCCGGGGCTCACTGCGGAAGCGGACGCCCTTTTGGGCGATATCCGCACTCTGCTCCGGATTGAGTCTCTGGAGGGCCTGCGGCTGTTTAACCGTTATGATGTAGAAAATATCACGTCGGAGCTGTTCGACTACAGCGTGAAGACCATCCTGTCCGAGCCCCAGCTGGACCTGGTTACTGATACTCTGCCCGAGGGAGGCCTGATTTTCGCCGTGGAGTATCTGCCTGGTCAGTTTGACCAGCGGGCTGACTCCGCCGCCCAGTGCATCCAGATACTGTCCCAGGGGGAACGTCCCTTGGTCCGATCCGCCCGAGTCTATCAGCTTTTGGGAAGCTTGACCACCGAAGATATTGCGGCCATTAAAAAATACCTTATCAACCCTGTGGAGTCTAGGGAGGCGTCTCTAGAGCCTTTTGATACTCTGGTGATGAGTTACGAGATCCCAGAGTCTGTGGCAACCCTGGATGGATTCCGGGATATGGATGAGGAGGCTCTGCAGCAGATGGTGGCTGACTTTGGACTTGCCATGGACCTGGATGATTTGCGGTTCTGCCGGGACTACTTCCGCACTGAGGACCGTGACCCTACCATGACGGAGTTAAAGGTTATTGATACCTATTGGTCTGATCACTGCCGCCACACCACATTCCTGACTACCATTGATGGCGTGGAGTTCCAGAGTCCCATCCTCCAGCAGACCTATGAGGAGTATCTGGATATCCGTAAGCGGCTTAACCGTACCAAGCCCATCAACTTGATGGACATCGGCACCATTGTGACGAAATATCTGAAAAAGCAGGGAAAGATGCCTAAGCTGGATGAGTCTGAGGAGATTAATGCATGCACTGTGAAGATCAAGGTTGATACTAACAGTGGTAAGGAGGACTGGTTGCTCCTCTTTAAGAATGAGACACATAATCATCCCACAGAGATTGAGCCCTTTGGCGGTGCAGCAACCTGCGTGGGCGGTGCCATCCGAGACCCCCTGTCTGGCCGTTCCTATGTGTACTCTGCCATGCGCGTTACGGGTGCAGCCGACCCGCTGACCCCCATTGCTGAGACGATGGAGGGAAAGCTTCCACAGCGCACCATTGTCACTAAGGCTGCCGCAGGCTATAGCTCCTATGGCAACCAGATTGGTCTGGCAACCGGTCAGGTGGATGAGATCTATCACCCCGGCTATGCGGCCAAGCGCATGGAAATCGGCGCAGTCATTGCCGCTGCACCTGCGGAGAATGTACGCCGTGAGCGCCCCGCCCCCGGGGACGTGGTCATTCTTCTTGGCGGCAGAACCGGCCGAGACGGTTGCGGTGGCGCTACTGGCTCCTCCAAGTCCCATACCATGGAGTCCCTGGAGTCCTGTGGAGCTGAGGTCCAGAAGGGCAATGCCCCTGAGGAAAGAAAGCTCCAGCGACTCTTCCGTAACCCTGAGGCCTCCCGCCTCATTAAGCGCTGCAATGACTTCGGCGCAGGCGGCGTCTCTGTTGCAATCGGAGAGCTGGCCGAGGGGCTGGAGATTGATTTGAACACTGTGCCCAAGAAATACGAGGGCCTGGACGGCACCGAACTGGCCATCAGTGAATCTCAGGAGAGAATGGCTGTGGTGGTGGAAGCAAAAGACGCTGGCCGATTCATGGAGTTGGCCGCCTCTGAGAATCTGGAGTCCACTGTGGTGGCAAAGGTCACTGACAAGGGCCGGCTGACTATGCACTGGAACGGCGAGAACATCGTGGATATCTCTCGTGCTTTCCTGGATACAAACGGCGTGGAAAAGCATATCACCGCCATCACGGCACAGCCTGAATCCATTCTTAAGGATCAGGTGAAGGATTTCCGCCAGGGCTACTTAGATCTGGCCCAGGACCTGAATGTCTGTTCTAAGCGAGGCCTGTCTGAGCGCTTCGACTCTACCATTGGCAGCGGTACCGTGCTGATGCCTTTCGGAGGAAAGCATCAGCTGACTCCCACCCAGGCCATGGTCAATAAGATTTCAGTGGAGAAAAAGGATACTGATACCTGCTCCCTGATGTCTTGGGGCTATAACCCCTATGTCACGGAGAAGAGCCCCTACCACGGGGCCTATCTGGCTGTTGTAGAGTCTGTGGCCAAGTTGGTGGCCACTGGTGCCAGCCTTAAGGAGACATATCTGAGCTTCCAGGAGTACTTCCAGAAGCTGGGTAAGGATGCCAACCGCTGGGGCCAGCCTCTGGCCGCCCTCCTGGGTGCATTCCGGGCCCAGAAGGAGCTGGAAATAGCAGCTATTGGAGGCAAGGACTCCATGAGCGGCAGCTTCGAACAATTGGATGTGCCGCCTACCTTGGTCTCCTTTGCCGTGACCACGGATAAGATTGGAAACATTGTGTCTCCTGAATTTAAGGAAGCTGGACATCCCGTAGTGTGGCTATGCCCTGAGTACGGCCCCGATGGCCTGCCTGTGGCGAACTCCATGAAGGAAACATTCAAAACCGTTAACAAGCTCATGAAAAAAGGCAAGGTCTGTGCCGCCTACACCCCCGGCTTCGGCGGCGTGGCGGAGGCTGTGCTGAAAATGTCCCTAGGGAATGGCATCGGCCTGAAGTTTGATGACGGCTGTACGATGGACGAGCTCTTCAGCTATGCCTATGGGTCCTTCGTGTTGGAGCTTACCGAGAAGGAAAAGGTTGGGTTGCCTCTGGGTATTACCACTGAGGACGGCAGCCTAACTTGGCGGGATAAAACCGTCACCCGGGAGGAACTCCTGGGAGCCTACGAGGAAAAACTGGAGCCTATTTATGCTTGTAACATTAAGCAGGGCGGCCAGGAGATTCCGACCTTTACCACGGAATGTGATAGCTGGAAGAAGCCTCTCATCAAGTCTGCGAAGCCTCGCGTGCTGATTCCTGTTTTCCCGGGCACCAACTGCGAGTATGATGCTGCCAAGGCCGTGCGGAACGCCGCTGCTGAGCCTGAGATTGTGGTTATCAAGAATCAGACGGCCAGTGACATTGCCGCATCTATGGACTATGTGGCAAAGAAGCTGGGCGAAGCACAGATTGTGTTTATCCCCGGCGGCTTCTCCGGCGGTGACGAGCCCGATGGCTCTGCCAAATTTATCACATCCTTCTTCCGGGCGGGTAAGATTAAGGACCAGGTCCACGAATTGCTGAAGAACCGGGACGGCCTAATGCTGGGCGTCTGCAACGGTTTCCAGGCACTCATCAAGCTGGGTCTGGTGCCCTACGGTGAAATCATTGATACCGACGAGACCTGTCCCACCTTGACCTATAACACTATTGGCCGCCACCAGTCCCGTCTGGTCCGGACCCGCGTGGCATCTAACATTTCTCCCTGGCTGATGAACACCAAGCCCGGCGAGGTGTACACCGTGCCTATCTCCCATGGTGAAGGACGTTTTCTGGCATCTGATGAACTGATTCAGAAGCTGGCCGCCAACGGGCAAATTGCTACCCAGTATGTGGATTTGACCGGGGAGCCCACCTCCGACATCCGATTCAATCCCAATAACTCTGCCTGCGCTGTGGAGGGTATTACCTCTCCCGATGGCCGCGTTTTCGGTAAGATGGGCCATACCGAACGTACCGGAGCAGGTCTGTATATCAATGTGCCCGGCGAGTACGACATGAAGATCTTCCGTTCCGCCGTTGAATATTTCAAGTAAGAAAGGAGCGCAGCCCTGACATGGCTTACTACTATCCTGAACCTTCTCACACCTTCAGTGAGTATCTGCTGGTCCCCGGTTTCACTTCGGAAGAGTGTATCCCTGACAACGTCTCCCTGAAGACTCCTCTGGTCAAGTACCGCAAGGGGGAGGAGGAGTGCCCCATCAGCCTGAACATTCCCATGGTCTCTGCTATCATGCAGGCCGTTTCCAATGACACGCTGGCCATCGCCCTGGCAAAGGAGGGTGGTCTGTCCTTTATCTACGGCTCCCAGTCCATTGAGAATGAAGCTGCCATGGTCCGCCGGGTCAAGAGCAGCAAGGCTGGCTTCGTGGTCAGTGTCTCTAACTTGACCCCTGATGCCACTTTGGGCGATGTGCTAGAGCTGAAGCAGAAAAACGGGTTTTCCACCGTGGCCATTACGGAGGACGCCACCCCCAACGGCAAACTTCTGGGCCTGGTCACCAGCCGTGACTACCGCATCACCCGTATGACCACGGACATCTCTGTCCGCGAATTCATGACCCCCCGTGAAAAACTCATCACGGCTCCTGCCTCTACGACCTTGAAGGAGGCAAACGATATCATTTGGGAGCACAAGCTGAATGCGCTGCCCATCCTGGACGACAATGATCACCTGCTGTACTTCGTCTTCCGGAAGGACTATGCCGAACACAAGGAGCATCCCTTGGCCCTGCAGGATGCTGATAAGCGCTACTTAGTGGGCGCCGGTATCAACTCCAAGGACTTCGAGGAGCGTGTTCCTGCGCTGGTTGAGGCAGGTGCAGACGTTTTATGTATCGATTCTTCTGAAGGCTATTCCATCTGGCAGAAGAAAACAATCGACTTCATCCGGGAACGCTATGGTGACACGGTGAAGATCGGCGCCGGCAATGTGGTAGACCGTGAAGGTTTCCGCTATCTGGCAGACGCCGGTGCTGATTTCGTGAAGGTCGGTATCGGCGGTGGCTCGATTTGCATCACCCGTGAGACCAAGGGCATTGGCCGCGGTCAGGCTTCTGCTCTTATTGAAGTGGCAGCTGCTCGTGACGAGTATTTCCGGGAGACTGGCGTCTATGTGCCCATTTGCTCTGACGGCGGTATCGTCTTTGATTTCCATATGACTCTGGCATTGGCAATGGGCGCAGACTTCCTGATGCTGGGACGTTACTTTGCCCGATTCGACGAGAGCCCCACCAATAAGCTGATGGTCAACGGGGCCTATGTGAAGGAGTACTGGGGCGAGGGCTCTAACCGCGCTCGGAACTGGCAGCGCTATGACCTGGGCGGCAAGAGCGACCTGGCCTTCGAAGAAGGCGTGGATTCCTATGTGGCCTATGCCGGCGCACTCCATGACAACGTGCAGAAGAGTTTGTATAAGGTCAAGTCCACCATGTGCAACTGTGGCGTGATTAATATTCCCGACTTGCAGCAGAATGCCCGCCTGACCCTGGTGTCTGCCACCAGTATCGTGGAGGGAGGCTACCACGACGTGACTCTGCGCTCCACTAGCAGCAACGTGTAAGGAGCGAGTCAGATCCCTTAAACAAAGAGAGAGACTGGGCGGAATAAAAGCTACGGCTCGTGAGGGGATTGCTTGGAACAAAAGTTGTATAAAAGGATTAAAAAGGAGGAGTAAGTATGAGAAGCGATATTGAGATTGCCCAGGCCTGCGAGATGAAGAATATCCGCGAGATTGCAAAGGTTGCAGGCGTGGACGAAAAATATCTGGAACAGTACGGAAACTACAAGGCAAAAATCGACTATACGATGCTCAACGAGATGGCGGCCCCGGATGGTAAGCTGATTCTGGTCACCGCCATCACCCCTACCCCGGCTGGCGAGGGAAAGACTACCACGACTGTGGGCCTGTCGGATGGGCTTCGCAAGATTGGAAAGAAAGCCATTGTGGCACTTCGTGAGCCTTCCCTGGGTCCTGTCTTTGGCGTCAAGGGCGGTGCCGCAGGCGGTGGCTATGCCCAGGTGGTTCCTATGGAGGACATTAACCTTCACTTTACCGGTGATTTCCATGCCATCGGTGCGGCCAACAATCTGCTGGCCGCAATGCTGGACAATCACATCCAGCAGGGCAACCAGTTGGGTATTGATGTGAAGAAGATCATCTGGAAGCGTTGTGTCGACATGAACGACCGTCAGCTGCGCAATGTGGTGGACGGTCTGGGCGGCCGTATGCAGGGTGTGCCCCGTGAGGACGGCTTTGACATTACCGTGGCTTCTGAGGTCATGGCAGTTCTTTGCCTAGCTACATCCATCACTGACCTGAAGGAGAGACTGGGCCGCATGGTGGTGGCTTACACCTATGATGACAAGCCTGTCACGGCCAGCGACTTGAACGCTGCCGGTGCCATGGCAGCGTTGCTTAAGGATGCCCTGAAGCCGAACCTAGTCCAAACCCTGGAAGGGACTCCTGCATTTATCCATGGCGGGCCATTTGCCAATATTGCCCACGGCTGTAACTCCATCATGGCCACCAAGGCAGCTCTGAAGTTGGGAGACTACGCTGTCACCGAGGCCGGCTTTGGTGCTGACCTGGGTGCGGAGAAGTTCTTGGATATTAAGTGTCGTATGGCTGGCCTAAAGCCCAGTGCAGTGGTAGTTGTGGCTACTGTCCGTGCTTTGAAGCATCACGGTGGTGTGGCCAAGGCTGATCTGGGTACTGAGAATCTGGAAGCACTGGAGAAAGGCCTGCCCAACCTGCTCCGCCATGTAGAGAATATTACCACTGTTTTCCATCTTCCCTGTGTGGTGGCCATCAACAGGTTCCCCTTGGATACTGAAGCAGAGTTAGCCCTCATTGAGAGCAAGTGTAAGGAATTGGGCGTCAATGTGGCGCTGTCCGAAGTTTGGGCCAAGGGCGGCGAAGGTGGTGTTGCTTTGGCAGAGGAAGTGGTCCGTCTGTGCGAGCAGCCTAGCGACTTCTGCCAGTCTTATGAACTGGATACGACCATTGAAGAAAAGCTGGAAAGCATCGTGACCAAGATATATCGCGGTAGCAAGGTTGTGCTGACTGCCAACGCCCAGAAGCAGGCAAAACAGCTCACCGAGACGGGCTATGGAAACTATCCGATCTGCATGGCGAAGACCCAGTACAGTTTCTCTGATAACCAGGCCCTGCTGGGGGCACCTGAGGACTTCACGGTCACTGTCCGCAACCTGAAGATTTCTGCCGGCGCTGGTTTCATCGTGGCACTGACCGGCGACATCATGACTATGCCAGGTCTGCCTAAAGTTCCCTCTGCCGAGAAAATCGATGTGGACGAAAACGGCAAGATCACTGGCCTGTTCTAAATGGGCAGGATAAAAATGGATAATAGAATGTGCGCCGCAGAGGGAATGTTCTGCGGCGCACGTTTTCGCTTGGATGTTTTCAATGGTCAAACCCGAATGGGGCTCTGAGTATACTCGTTTTTCCCCGGTGTGATGCCGAACCCCCGTCGGCACAGGTCGAAGAGTTCGGTGCATCGGGCCTCAAGGTGAAAGATGCGTTGGGGTTCCGGATCCAGCCGCGAGACATGGGATGGCTTTACAATGACCGGAATGGAAGCGGTGGATTTCATATTTCGCAGAACCTGCTGCCCACGAGGAGAAAAGCCCAGTACACGAAGATACGGGGGAAGCGTCAGGCGGTCATCCGCCGTGAGTCCGAGAAAGGCCCACAGCACCATTCTTCGGATTCGCGCGTGAGTATAGCGCTTACTCTTGGTGAGGCTGTAGAGTTGCTCCAGAGTCGTGGCTTTCCGGGCGGATAGATAGAGCTTGTGCCCCAGCCCTTCGCCACTGTCGGGAAGGCGGAGAAAGTCTGCGTCTTCCATAGCGCGGAGCCTAGCCAGAACGCCACGAGTGCAGTTGATAAGGGAAGCGGAGTCGAGGCGTAGAAGAGCTTCGTCCTCTGGCCTCAGATAGGGGAGCAGAGGAGCGGAATCATTTTGCCGGATCCGGGTACGGAGATAGGAGGCGGACATGTGAGTTTGGCCGTCAGTATCCTGCCCGTCGTGGGGGGATCCGAGTCTTTGAATGGTATATGGTGTCATGGAACTGTCCAGGGTTTGCATAGCCCGCAGATACTCAATAGCAAGGTTGTTGTTGGGGCTGCGGAGGCAATTGGCGTTGTCCCCCAGCAGGTCGCCAGCGGCTTTTTGACGAGCGACAGGGAAGGAGAGACCTCTGTTAATATAGACTCGGAGAGCATCCTGCCATTCTGTTGTCTCAAGGAGAGAGACGACCTGTTCCAGGGGTGCCAACGTACCGGATTCACTGCCAAAGCACAGGGTGTTTACTACACCTGTGGCGTCCAGCAGGGACACACCACCACGGGCAAAGGTTTCGGCAGAGGAAGCAGCCCAAAGGGTGGGAAGTTCAAGGATAAGATCGGCGCCTCCCTGGAGGGCCATGAGGGCCCTGTTCCACTTGTCAGTAATAGCCGCATCACCCCGTTGTACCCAGTTGCCACTCATGACGCAGACCACGGCGCAGTCCCGACCGAAGGTGTTTCGAATCTCGTCCAATTGGTATTGATGGCCGCTGTGGAAGGGGTTATATTCTGCGATGATTCCTATTGTGTGCATATACAAAGCCCTCCGCAAGAAAAAAATGAAATTTGGGAAAAAAACAGTTGTCCTTTTTTCGAGAATGGGATAATATATAAAGGTATATAATATAATACTCCGAAGAGAGCATACACGCAAGAATAACATGAAATGACTGTAAGGAGAGTGTGAATCCTATGAAAATTCTGGTTATCAACGCAGGCAGCTCCTCCCTGAAGTATCAGTTGCTGGATCCCGATACGCAAGAAGTTCTGGCTAAGGGTCTGTGCGAAAGAATCGGCATCGACGGCCATCTGAAGCACACCCCTACCGGCAAGGACGTTTTCGATGCAGACGTGGAACTGCCTGATCATGAGGCTGCTATTCAGGAAGTCCTGAACATCCTGCAGCACAACCACTACGGCGTCATTAACAGCATGGACGAAATCGATGCAGTGGGTCACCGTGTGGTGCACGGCGGTGAGGCATTTACCCACTCTGTTATCATTGACCGTAAGGTTCTGAAGGGCATCAAGGATTGTATCCCTCTGGCTCCCCTGCATAACCCTGCAAACCTAGTCGGCATCGAGGCTTGCCAGGATGTTATGCCCAACAAGCCCATGGTCGCCGTCTTTGACACGGCATTCCATCAAACGATGCCCCCCAAGGCATTTATCTATGCTGTGCCTTATCGTTGGTACACCGAGAACAAGGTCCGCCGTTACGGCTTCCACGGTACATCTCACCAGTATGTCTCCCAGCGTGCTGCTGCAATGCTGGGCCGTCCCCTGGAAGAGCTGCGTATCGTGACCTGCCACTTGGGCAACGGTGCATCCACTTGCTCTGTCAAGTTTGGTAAGTCCGTGGACACCTCCATGGGATTCACGCCTCAGGATGGCCTGCCCATGGGCACCCGTTCCGGCGCTATCGATGCCGCTATTACTGAATACATCGCTGACCAGCGTGGCTACTCCGGCAAGCGTGTGGAGAGCGTACTGAATAAAGAATCCGGGGTGCTGGGTATCTCCGGCGTCTCTTCCGATTTTCGTGATCTGGAGGCTGCTGCGGCTGAAGGCAATGAGCGTGCTCAGCTGGCCATTGACAACTTCTGCTACAAGGTCACCAAGAGAATTGGTTCTTCTGCTGCTGCTATGGGCGGCGTGGACGCAGTTGTCTTTACGGCAGGTGTCGGCGAGAACTCTCCCACCCTGCGTGCAAAGATTGTGGAGGAACTGGGCTTTATGGGTCTGAAGCTGGACCACGAGAAGAACAACGTCCGCGGAAAGGAAACCATTATCTCCACCGACGATTCTCCCAACGCTGTCCTGCTGGTGCCCACCAACGAAGAACTGATGATTGCTCTGGACACCGCACGCCTGATTAGAGAGGCAGAGCTGAACGGCGCAATGTGATTTATCTCAAATGAAACAAATTCCGGGGCCCTTTAGGGTCCCGGAATTTTTCCGAAGAGAGGGTGAACGCACGGTGCGGAAAGGAGCACATGATGTTTCAAGGTTTTTCAGAGAAGAGCAACGAGTTCCTCTGGGGAATACGGATGAACAACGAGAGGCCTTGGTTTGAGGCCCACAAGAAGGAGTTCCAAGATTACGTTCAAACCCCTTTGCGGGACCTTGCCAACGAGGTCTATGAGAAATTCTCCGAGAAGCATGCGGAGCTCCCGCTTAACTTGAAAATCAGCCGGATCTATCGAGACGCTCGGCGTCTCTATGGGCGGGGGCCTTACAAGAGTCATCTTTGGTTCACTCTGCGCATGTCCGGAGAGGATTGGGCCCGGATGCCGGCATTCTGGTTCGAGATTCAGCCAGCAGGATATAGCTATGGCATGGGGGTGTTTGACGCTAAGCCGGCCTACATGGCCCGGTTCCGACGTGAAGTCGACCGGAATCCAGAGCCTATACTGAAGTTGGCTCGGGCCTTTGCACAGCAGGATCGGTTCGTTCTGGATGAGGAGGAGTACAAGCGGCCCAAGGGAACCGCTCCAGCCCCTCTGGATCAGTGGTACAACCGGAAGGGGGTTGACATGGGTTGCTTCCGGCAGGTGGATGACATGCTGTACCGCCGAGATCTGGTGGAGGAGATTCTGATGGGCTACGAGTATCTGATGCCCTATTACCGCTACTTTGCTGCTCTGGGTAGGCGGGCAGATTAATTGATGTTGCACATATGAAAATGGACAACAGAAGCAAGAGGATGCCCTGGCCGACTCTGGGAGGCGGCCGGGCCTATTGTCTTCGTGAAATAGTTCGAACAAGAACTGAGCTATAAAAGATCCCCCTGATGCAGGTAATCCGGTTTCTGAATCAGGGGGATTTCTCTATTTCCGGTTTTACGGATTGCGTTCCAAAGGGAAGGTGGATGTCAGGCAGAGGAGGAAAGCGCGTGGTCGTAACTTTCCCCCAGGATGGTGTGACAGCCATTCAGAGCGTACTGCAACTTTTGGTACACGGCTGCGGAGACCACAGAAGTGTCACCAGACTCATAGGAGGCCATGCCTTTGTGGACGTCCAACACACTGTATTGATCGGCGGCCCCAGCGCCGCGGTTCAGCACCAGCAGAGGAGTGTACCCGGCGTCGGTGACGGTGGTCTCGCCAGTGGAAAAGTCCTTGGTAATTTGCAGGTTGAGTACGGCAGTGGTGTCAGTGTAGTTGACCTTTACCGTGGCGGGGCTCTGGTTGGAAACAAAGTTGCCTAGGGAGTAGCACACAAAGCCAGTCTTCTGGGATCCATCTGCCAAAGTGACCGTTCGCTCCATCATCGGTTGTGGTACATGGGAGTGGCTGCCAAGAATCACATCAGCGCCATGGGAGAGCAGAAAGTCGGCTACCTGGTCCTGGTAGGCATTTTCTGTAGTCTGATACTCAATGCCCCAGTGAATCATCACAGCGATGAGATCCACGTCTAGGCTTTCGGCGTAGGATAGCTCGGCGGTGAGCTTAGATTCGTCTATGATAGAACACTCAGCGGCATAGTCAACGTTGAACCGGTTGATACAGAAGTCGTTGGCGGCATTGACCGGAATACCATTGGTACCGTAGGTGTAACCTAAGAATGCTACCCGGATTCCGTTGATGTCGGCAACCACAATACCTTTGTTGGCATCAAACTCCTCCTGACTCCGGTAGGTTCCCACATGCTTCAGTTGAGCTGCGTCCAAGGTGTCCAGGGTGCGGATGACGCCGTTGAAGCCCTTATCCATACTGTGGTTGTTTGCAGTCGTGACTAGGTCAAAACCGATTTCCTTCATGTTGTAAGCTAAGGCATCCGGGGCTGAGAACTGGGGGTACCCGGTGTAGGGGGGGCCATTCAGGGTGGTTTCGAAGTTAGCCACAGCGTAGTCCGCAGCTTCGATAATGGGCCGGACATACTGAAAGCAGTTCAAATAGCTGTAGGAGTCTGTTGTAGCGTCATAGGCATCTTTTGTCTGTGGCGTATGGCTCATGGTATCTCCGCATACTGCCAAGGTGATGGTAATGGGATCCGGGACCTCTTCCGGAGCCTGCAAGGTCAGAGCCCCATCATCTTTGTTGGCGATGGATCCATCCGCATCAAGTCGATCGTATTTCAGCCCCAGGAAGACCAGAAGACCGCAAACGACCACAAGAATCAGGGAAACAGAAAGAAATTTTTTCATCGCAGCATTTCCTTCCTTAGCGGACAAAATTGGTATAGGTCTTTTTGGGAAGTTCCGGGAGGGAAACCTGATCCCTGCCGACAGCCATAGCTTTCATCACATAGGCCATACTTTGGGCCAACACCTGAGCAGTTTGGATGCCTTCCGGATCCTGGGCAACCTCGCCGGGGCGATTTCCGTAGACTAAAGGCCAGTAAAGGGAGCCGGGGATAATCATCTGCGCATAGTTTATGTAGTGGACTAGTTCGTCGATGGCACTGACAGCTCCTGCTCGGCGGGCGACCACCAGGGGAGCACCCACTTTAAAGCGGAACTGCCGTCCGTTGTTCATGTCGATGCAGCCAATCCGGTCCATGAAGCAGCGCATCACACTGGTGATGGAGGCAAAATACACCGGTGAACCGAAGACTACGCCATCGGCTTGGATGAGTTTCTGATATAGCCCGTTTAGACTATCGTCTGGTAGGGTGCAAGTATGGGTCTTTGCGCAACGGAAGCAACCGGTGCATGGGGACAGCTGATGGCCGATGTGGAGCACATCAAAGTCGATGCCCTCCTGGGCAAAGACTTCGCCCATTACATCCAGGGCGGCTTTAGTGTTGCCGTTGGCCCGGGGGCTGCCGTTGATGCCTATGATTTTCATGGGTAATTCTCCTTTTCTATCAGAGGTGAAAGTGGTCAATGGTTATAGAGAGCCGCCGCAGCAGCGCCAATGGCCAGCATATCTGGGCCGGTGAAGAGTGTGACATGGTGCCCCAAAACGTCCCCAGTGAAGGAGGTGAGCAGGTTCTCTAATCGTCTCCTCAGTAAGGGAGTCTCTAGGGCTACGCCCCAGCCGCCTAGGCAAGCAGGGGCACCGGGATCTCTGCCTACACTACCGAACTGGGCCATGGCAGAGAGCATTGCGCAAACCAGGCGGGAGGCCCGGTCAAGAACGGCATTGGCCACGATGAGGCCTACCTCACGGTCCTCGGGTTCTCGGCAGAAATGGGCGATAGTGCCGCCATCTATAGGGTCTTGTAAGAAATCCAGAACAGACGACAGGTCCAGAGTGGTGAGGGAGAGAATGTCCCGGCTGCAGCCAAAGGACAGGAGCTTTCGTTCAGCGGCCTTAATCATTACCAGACGGAAGGTGTCTCCGAGGTAGTCTGTGGAGACGGCCTTTAGCAGAAGATCCAGGCCGGGGCCGTAGCAATCTCTGTCCTTGGGCAAATCGGCCATACCGAAGGGGACCTGTTCAAAGCTAGAAAAGCCGCAGTCCATGAGCATTAGGTCGCCAGGTATGGCCAGCCAGCGTAGGATGATACTTCCAGGGGCAGAGAAGCCACCGTCAATGTTGGAGCCCCAGGTGAACCCTTGATACCTACTCTGTCCCGGGGCGGCTACGGCGGCGGCCAATTGTACTGCGTTTGGTTCACTGATCAGCACCAGAGAGAGATCTTCATAGCTGCGCTCTGAAAACTCCTGTCGAAGCATAGCCAACACTGGCTTATCTCGGAACTCGGTGACCATCATAGAACCGGGGAAGCGGAGGATAGTGCCGTCACCTTGGCCGTCGTAGGCGACGGGGAAGGGCAGACACAGGGCAACGTCCTTAGCTCGATCCAGCAAAGGTTCCAAAAGCTCTGCCGCGGCAAAGACAAGATCTTCCAGAGGAGCAGGATACTCCCGGCCGGGGACAGGGAAACAATCCTGATCACTGAGGGAGGGTACACTATTTTTGAATGTTACCAGAGAGACCCGTATTTCCTGGTCGTCAATCTCGGCGACAGCCACGGGGCAGTCATCTGGGAGAAGACCAAAGGGCTTCAGAAAAGAGGGCAACATTGGGACAGAGGATTTGCCCCCATACAGGGCGATACGTATCTGGGAGAGAAAAAGCTGGGTCATGGTGGACAAATCCAGTGTGTCCTGGGAGACACAGCAGGAGCGAAGCAGGTCGTCCAGCTTCGCACGGTTGGTCGGATCCATAAGAGAAGCCTCCTAGAATGAGTGTTGCATACTCTTCCATTATAGCACCTTTTGCGGAAAGATAAATACCTGAAATGAGAATTAAAAGGACGGAGCGGACAATATAATCAAAACCACTAGTAAACTAGTGGTTTGCTCAGACCCCATAGAGGTCAACTCATGCTGACCCCTAAAGGGGTACTGAAATGTTGTCATCGCATCACTATTCCAGGCAGCCGCTTTAAGCGGATGTCTGCTTTTTGCCTTATTCCTCCCGATTACCCGTAAACGGGTCCATGTACTCCTTTATCGACATCTGGTCTTTCTCGTAATCCTCTGCTAACTGGTTTCGGAT
>JABUSR010000091.1 GCA_021442645.1 Ruminiclostridium sp. | reverse complement strand
AGCGTGGCATGCCACGCTGTTTTTTGAGCTCGTGAATTTCTCAGAACCGGAAGTCTCTCCGGTTGGAGTTCTTGATGTCCTCGATGTTTTTCTCAGCGATGCCGCGGACCTTCTCCTTGGGGATGCGCTGGAGTTCCTGCTCAATGGTCTCGAAGCCCACCTTCTTGGTCTCATCGGAGGCGTAGTCCACCAGGTACTCGGTGAGGGTCATGAGGGCGTTGGGGTGACAGCAGTTCAGAATCTGTCCGTTTTTGCACAGGGACATGAACCGGTCGCCGGTGCGGCCCTCCCGGTAGCAGGCGGTGCAAAAGGAGGGGATGTGGCCGCTGTCCATGAGCCACTTGACCACCTCGTCCAGGGATCGCTGGTCGGACACATCAAACTGCTCGGTGTCGTGGGGGCGCTCCTCCTCGGTGTAACCGCCTACGGAAGTGCGGGATCCGCCGCTGACCTGGGAGATACCCAGCCGCAGGAGGCGGGATCGGACCTCTTCGGACTCACGGGTGGAGATGATCATGCCGGTATAGGGCACGGCCAGACGGATGCATGCAGTAATCTTAGCGAAGGTGTCGTCGTCGATAGAGTTGTCGAACTCGTTGGGATCGATGTCATCGGCCTTCTTCACCCGGGGCACACTGATGGTGTGGGGGCCCACACCGTGGACAGCCTCCAGATGTTCGGCATGCATCAGCAGACCGGCAAACTCGTACTTATAGCCTTCCAGGCCGAAGAGCACGCCCAGTCCCACATCGTCGATGCCGCCCTCCATGGCACGGTCCATAGCCTCCGTGTGGTAGGCATAGTCACGCTTGGGGCCGGTGGGATGGAGATATTCATAGCTCTCCTTGTGGTAGGTCTCCTGGAAGAGGATATAGGTACCGATTCCGGCGTCCCGGAGCTTCCGATAGTTCTCCACGGTGGTGGCGGCGATGTTCACGTTGACACGGCGGATAGCGCCGTTTTTGTGATTCACGCTATAGATGGTCTTGATGCACTCCAAGATATACTCGATGGGGTTGTTCTTGGGGTCCTCGCCGGCCTCGATGGCCAGGCGCTTGTGGCCCATATCCTGCAGAGCGATGACCTCCTGACGAATCTCCTCCTGAGTGAGTTTCTTCCGGGGGATTGTTTTGTTCTTCAGGTGGTAGGGGCAGTAGAGGCAGCCGTTGATGCAGTAGTTGGACAGGTACAGGGGGGCAAAGATGACGATACGGTTGCCGTAGAACGCCAGCTTGATCTCCTCGGCAATCTTGTACATCTCTTCGATTTTCTCGGGGATCTCGCAGGCCAGTAGGACGGAGGCCTCCCGATGGGTCAGGCCCTGGCAGGTTACGCCGCCGCCGTTGGGCTTAGGGCGGGCCTTTTCCAGAATCTGGTCAATGAGGGCCACATTATTCTTGTTGGCCTCTGCATAAGCCAGGGTCTCCAGAATTTCCTCGTGGTTGATGAATTCCTCTGCGCGGAGGGAGCTGGGATTGTAGGTTGCCATAAGTTTCCTTCCTTTCTTTTGGGTCAGGCTCTCTTTCCCGTTAGATGGTTTGTTTTTGTATGAGGCCGGTCCGGGCATCGCCCCGCCGGGTGACCACCCGGTAGCCGATGGCAGCCATCCGGGCAGATAAACTGCCGCTGCCCTGGGCGGATTCCGCCCCGGTGCAGATCTTATTATCATAGAGTTCGTATTTTTTTCGTACCTCCCGGGGGGACAGGTTAGGCATAACTACGTTGGCCCCGGCCAGGATACCCCGCTCCCGTCCGTCAGGCCGGGCGGTGCCCAAGGCCGTGGTGGCGGGCAGGAGGACGGTGGGGCAGATAAGCCGGATAATGGAGAGCAGGCAGCATGTGAAGTCCGGATCCCCTGGTGGACATGCCCGGAAGGGGGTGTCCTTGTGAGGGAGGAAGGGCCCGATGCCGCACATCTCCGGCTGAAATTCCTCGATGAATTTCAGATCTTTGGCCAGGGTGGCCAAGGTCTGCCCCGGGGAGCCCACCATGAAGCCGCAACCCACCTGGTAGCCCAAGTCCCGGAGGTCCCGGAGGCATTCCATCCGGCGGTCGAAGGAAAGCTCCGGGGGATGGAGTCTCCCGTAGTGAACTCGATCCGCCGTCTCGTGGCGAAGGAGGTACCGGTCAGCCCCGGCAGCCCGGAGGGCGGCGTAACTATCCCGGCTCCGTTCCCCCAAGGAAAGGGTCACGGCACAGTCGGGCCAGGCGGCCTTAATCTCCCGGATAAGAGGACACAGCCGTCCATCCGTGTAGTAGCCGTCCTCGCCTCCCTGCAGGACAAAGGTGCGGAAGCCCAAGGCATAACCCTCCTCGCAGCAGAGCAGGATGTCCTCGGGGGTCAAGCGGTAGCGGTCACAGCGGGCGTTGCTCCGGCGAATGCCGCAGTAGAGGCAGTCGTTCCTACAGAAGTTGCTGACCTCGATGAGGCCCCGGAGGTAGACTTCCTTCCCATAGACTGCCTCCCGAACCTGCCGGGCCAACTCGGCCAGCAAGGCGGCGGCCTCGTCGTCCCAAGTCCGCAGGAGGCTCTCATACTGATCCAAGGTCAGGCAGTGGTCCCGGGCCAGGGTCAGAATCAGGGCTCGTGTGTTCTCATTCATGACTGATAATGTTAGAAAAGGCCGTCTTTACGTTGACCCCGGGGAGTTTGCCGATTTTTCCGGACAAAGCAGATATCTTGTCCTGGGGTGCGTCGATGGCGATACTGATGATATAGATATCTCGCTGGCGGTAGGGGATACCCATACGGCCAATAATATACCGGCCGTAGTCGTGAAGGATGGCATTGATAATTTCGGCGCTCTGGCTGTCCTCCACAATAATGGACATAACGGCTACTCTGGTCTCCATGCGGGTCCCTCCTTTGTCAGCACAAAGCCCCGCCTTTCCGGAGAAAGGCGGGGCGAATGGATACAGCAAGACCGGCGGGGCAACAGTCCCCGCATGGTTGTAAATATAGCCCGCACCTTTCACGCAGAGAGATGTCTTTGTGTCAGGTCGATTTTTGTTATTCTACCATAACGAGATAGGATTTGCAAGAAAGAATTTCTAAACTTTCAAAAGTCGTCCAGTCTGGCGGCGAAGATAGCCGCTTGCAAGCTCAAAAACAAATCCGTATCAAGGCTTGCGCCCCTCTTTTTTCGGAAGCATTGCCTCAATGGGCTCCCTTCTCTCGCTCCGCAGAGAGAGCGAGACAATCTACACCGAAGTCCAGAAGCATCCGGCCCAGGCAGCACACGGGGAGGCCCACCACATTGCTGTAGTCCCCTCGGATCCCCTCCACCAGCAGGGCCCCGTAACCCTGGATGCCGTAGGCTCCGGCTTTATCCATAGGCTCTCCGGTACGGACATATCGGGCTATCTCCTCCGGGTCCAGGCGGCGAAATGTCACCTGGGTCACCTCCGCCCGGGAGACCACCCGGTCTCCCTGGCAGACTGTGACGCCGGTATACACCTCGTGGCTCCTACCGGAGAGGGCAGAGAGCATCTTTTTCGCCTGTTGGGGGGATGCGGGCTTGCCCAAGATATCTCCATCCAGCACCACCACCGTGTCCGATCCAATCACAATGGCATCGGGCGCCTCATCCCGGGCTACGTGGAGGGCCTTCGCCCGGGAAAGGGCTTTTACCAACTCCGGAGCGGGCAGGCCGCCGATGGCGTCCTCGTCGATTTCCGGCGATTTGGTTATAAACTCCAGTCCCATCTTCCCCAGCAGCTCCCGGCGGCGGGGAGATTGGGACGCCAACACGATTTTCATCCGTTTCCTCCGTTTTATTCGTCAAAATTTCCGGAAGCGGAAGCTTTTCCACCTCTCACTCTACACCCCGGTAGTACAGGCCCCGGGTAAACCCTGTGGGGGCCTCTCCCTCCCCGGTGCGATAAGCCCGGAACACCCGGGCACATGCAGCGGCAGATTCCCGCAGGAAGGCCAGCCGAGCGTAGGCCGCCCCGGCAGACTGCCAGTCGGCCCCCTTGTCCGCCAGCCACAAGACCTTTGCGTTGAAGATCTCACTGCGGCAGCCCCAGGCAGGCTCCACAGGGAAGTCCTCCCCCTTTCGGTCCCGGATGGACTGCTCCTCTTTCCCACAGTGACAGCCCTTTCCCCGGTTTTGCAGGATGCAGTTTTCCGTGAGCATCAAGGGCAGACGGCCATAGACCATCAGTTCTGTATCCAGAGGCTTTCTGAGATCCCGAATCTGGGCCAGCTTGCTCTCAAAGGAGACCGTGGCCGACCGAAACCCAAGGCGGGCCAGTTCCCCTGCCGTCAGACTGTTCACCAGCCCCAGACCAAAGTCTCCCCGGAGATTGAAGCCATACTCCTTCGCCAGGGCCGTCTGGCCGATGTGACTCAGCAGGGCCTCGGTGACTCCGGCAGCCCGGGCTGCCTCCAGCTCCTGCCGGAGGGTCTTCTCCTCTCGGTCCCACTGGACCCGGGGCAGGATGACGCCAAAGGACACCTGGGGATACTCTCTGACATACTCTGCCAGTTCCGCTCCGTGGGATGGTATCTCACCGCTGGGCAGGTAGACCAGAGCCGGGTCCTGGTCCAGGCTGGCCCGGGTGAGTTGCTCCCACCGCCGAAAGGACAGAGACCAGGCCGGTACACTGATAGGCCCCTTCTCCTTCTTTGGCGGGATAAAAGGCAGGGTCCGACGAACCGGGCGAGCCACGCGAGCGGCGTCCAGTTCGGCTAGGACCTCCCGGCGGAGGCCATTCAGGGCCGCCATAGGCACTGACAGCCCGTCGTCAGCCTCAACCTCCACCCCTTTGGACTCATAGACCGTGCCGCCGGTCTTGGCCAGTTGTTTTTCAATCTGTTCTGCTGTCACTGCCCGGCTTTGGGCTACCTCGGGAACCTCTCCCCGGGCAGCGGCAGTGTGCCCGTCGGCGTCCCAGGCAGTGACTGTCAGGGGTTTATTCTCCTTCATCCGGGCGGACAGCCACACGGAGGTCAGCTTATGCTCCCCCCGGCTGTATTGCCGCCGGGCCTCCTCGAAGAGATCCGTCGGTTCTTTGGCCCCTTCGGGTCGGGTCCCGAACATGGCTGGGCCTTTTTGGTCCTGGTAATACCCTTGGGTGAAGCCCTGGCGGGAGAAGGCAGCCTCTAGGCGGCGGAGTTCCTCGCCGGTGGGTTCCCGGTCCTCCCGGAGAGCGGCAGCGTAGATGCCTGTAACTACGGAGACATACTCCGCCCGCTTCATACGGCCCTCGATTTTCAGGCAGGCCACGCCCATATCCCGCAGGTCCCTCAACACCCCTGCCAAAGACATATCCTTCAGGGAGAGGGGATGGCTGTTCTGCTTGTCCCCCGGCCAGCGGAAAGCTAGCCGGCAGGGCTGGGCGCAAAGGCCCCGGTTGCCGCTCCGCCCCCCCAGCACGGCAGAGAGAAAGCACTGTCCGCTGTAGCACATACATAGGGCCCCGTGGACAAAGGTCTCCAGCTCTACTGGAGACCGGGCACAGAGATATTCGATAGCCGATCGGGGCAACTCTCTGGATAAGACCACCCGGGTCATTCCTAGGTCGGCGCAGGCCTTGATTCCGTCCAGATTGTGGACCGTCATCTGGGTAGAGGCGTGAAGATCCACATCGGGGATGGTGTCCCGCAGGAGCTTTGCTACGCCTAAGTCCTGGACCAGGATGGCGTCCACCCCAATCTCTGAGGCATAGGCAGCTGTCTCCGCTGCCAGGGGCAACTCCCTGTCAGACAGGAGTGTGTTCAGCGTCAGGTAGACCTTCGTCCCCCGCAGGTGGCAGTAGTCCACCGCCTGTGCCAACTCATCCCGGGTAAAGTTTTTTGCGTTTCGTCGGGCATTCAGGGGCCCGTAGCCCAGGTAGACCGCATCCGCCCCAGCCTGGACCGCAGCGGTCAGGGACTCAGGGGAACCGGCCGGGGCGAGAAGTTCCATGGTGTACGCTCCTTACTGCTTATCTTCGGCGGCGGCTTTGGCCGCCTTTCGGGCCTCCTTCTTTCGGTCGGAGAGTTCCTTCATCAGCCGGGCATTTTCGTCCAGGGCGGCCTTCAGCTGGGCCCGCAGATTGTCAGAAACCTGTCGCTCCTTGTTATACTTATCGGCGATATTCATAGCGGTGAGGACCGCACCTTCGGTGACGGACAGAAGAGTCCCGTTCATGGCCCGCTCCATCTCCTCGCTCACAAGTTCGGCACACTGCCGGATGTAGTCGGCATCCTCTTCGGCTAGGATGGCATAGTTCTGGTTGTAGATACGGATGGTCACCCGGTTTGCCATAGTATAGTATCTCCTTTTAAGGGTTATTTTTTGTAATACCTTATTATACCACAGTTCCACAGGATTTGGTAGGGGAATCCCTTTCCCGGGTTTTTCATGCCTCAACGAATGTTCCATGAGCGCAGTTCGATAAGAAGCTCTTTACGAACTCCGGGTTTTCCTGTAGAATAGAAGCCAACAAAAAGAGATCTCATCGAAAGGAGGCGGCACTGTGTCCGGCAGCCTGTTTTTACCCGGTAATATCCTCTCCCTCCACCGTAAAGCGGCGGATCGGCTTCTGACGGCGGATAACGGAGATGCCGCCCTGCTCTACCTGTGTTTTCTGGCGAACAGGGACGCCGCCGCCCTCAAGTGGGAAGCCCCTCGCCTGGAGGCCGCCTTTAGAATCCTGGTGGAACTAAAGCTGGCTGACCCCGACCAGCCTGTGGTCCCTGACCCGGCCCCCAAGCTGGCTGACGATCGTCCCCCGACATATACAGCCCAGGATGTGACCACTGCCATAGCCGAAAACCGCGGCTTCGCAGGTCTGGTGCACGAAGTGGAACACCAGCTGGGCAAGGCTCTCACCTCGGCCGATTTGAAGACCCTCTATCTGCTCATCGACTATTACGCTCTGCCCCCGGAGGTCGTCCTGATTCTGGTAGGCTGGTGCGTAGAAAAAACCGCCGCCAAAGATGGCCTCGGTCGGAAGCCAACCCTTCCCCAGATCAAGCGGGAAGGCATGAAGTGGTACAAAGCCGGCATCACTACCTTAGACGCCGTCGATGCGTACCTCCACCGCCAGCAGCAGTTGGGCCAGCGGGGTGTGGAGATTCTGGCCATCCTGAACATCCGGGGCCGTGGCCCTGTCCCCCGGGAAGAGGAATACCTCAACGGCTGGATTGCCCTGGATTTCCCCGACGACGTGCTCCGCCTAGCCTATGAACGCACGGTCTTCCAAACCGGCGAGTTCCGCTGGTCCTACATGAACGGCATCCTGAACAGCTGGGCCCGGCAGGGTCTGCGGACCATGGCCGCCATCGAGGCCTCGGAAACCCGGCGAAATCCGTCCTTCCGCCGGTCGGGCAGCTCGGCATCCTCTATGCCCTCGGATGACATCGGCCCTCTTCTGGAAAGAAATCGAACCAGCCAACCCCCCACCCCCGGAAAGGAGGAGTGACCTATCGCATACAGTGAAGAAATCATTAGCCGGGCAGAGCTTCGTCTGAAGCTGGCCCAGCAGGCCCACCGGGAGCGGGAGGCCTCTCTCCGCCGGGAAGTCTTTCAGAAGATTCCACGCACTCGGGAGATTGACCGCCTCCTCCGTCAGACTGCTCCCCGGGTCCTGGCCGCCTCCCTTCGAAAGGGGCTGGACAGCGAGAATGCCCTGAGCGCCCTCCGGGCGGAAAACCTGGCCCTCCAAGACGAGCTAGCAGCCCTGCTGGCTGAGGGTGGTTATGAGGCCACCGCCCTAGATGAGACTCCTGGCTGCTCCCTCTGCCAGGACCGGGCCTGGCAGGGTTCTGTCATGTGCCGCTGCCTGCAGGACCTGTGCCGGGAAGAGCAGATTTCAGAACTGTCCTCCCTGCTGGACCTGGGCGGCCAGTCCTTTGAGACCTTCCGCCTAGACTATTACGACCGGACCCTTTGGCCAGATTTCCGCCGGTCTCCCCGGGAGAATATGGAGCTGGTCCTCACCAACTGCCGCAGTTATGCGGAATTTTTCGATCCTGCCACTCCCAGGAACCTCTTCCTCAACGGGACGCCTGGCCTGGGCAAAACGTTCCTGTCCGCCTGCATTGCCCGTGTGGTGTCTGAAAAGGGCTTCTCTGTGGTGTATGACACAGCCCCCACCATCTTTTCCCGGTTCGAGACAAAAAAATTCGCCCGGGATGGTGAGGAGGCCCGGCAGGCTGACCGGGACACTCGGCGCTACCTCCGATGCGACCTGCTCATTCTGGACGACCTGGGCAGTGAGTTCACCACACCCTTCGTCCAGGCCACCCTCTACGAACTCATCAACACCCGGTTGGTGGAGCGGAAGCATACCGTTATCAACTCTAATCTGAACCTGGCAACTATCCGCCAGCGCTACACCCCCCAGGTGGCCTCTCGCCTAGAGGGAGAATACCTCTCTCTGCCCTTCTTCGGCCAGGATATTCGCCTGCTGAAGAAGGGCAGAGTATGACCGGAAAGGAGCAAACGCCTCATGATCGTCTATGAAATGCCCGGTAAAGAAAACACCGACGCCACCCTGAAGCTGGCTCTGGACACTGCCCGGGGCCGGGGTTTGCCCCTGGTGGTGGCCTCCTCAACCGGTGAGACCGCCTTGAAGCTATCCACTCTGGTGAAAGCTGAGGCCTTCTCTGGCCCGGTAATCGTCGTACGTCACGCCTATGGCATGGAGCAGCCCGGCGTGAACGACATGCCCCGGGAGGTCGCTCAGTCCGTCCAGGCCGACGGCATCACTCTGGTCACTGCCGCCCACGCCCTTTCCGGCGGGGAGAGGGGAATCAGCAAGAAGTTCGGCGGGGTCTCTCCGGTGGAAGTCATCGCTGCCTCCCTGCGAATGTTCGGACAGGGCGTGAAAGTCTGCGTGGAGGTCTCTCTCATGGCTCTGGACTGCGGCGCCATCCCCTACGGCACCCCTGTGGTGGCGGTGGGCGGTACTGCCGCCGGATCCGACACCGCCTGCGTCCTTACCCCGGACTATACAGCCAACCTGCTGGCCACCAGGATCCATGAGATTCTGTGCAAGCCCCATCTGTGAGAAAAGACAAACGACCTACCGGGACCTCCAGACGGGTCGTTTGAGTCTATCGAAAAAATCTTGCAGCGTTTGCTGCTTAGAGTGGACAACTTATCGATACCGTGCAGCCTTTTATGGAAAAACCGAAGAAGTTTTTCGGTAATATTAAACGGCAGGAGCCCGCAGGCTCCTGCCGTTATTCTGTTTTATTCCATGATGAGTGCCCGGTATTCGTCTTCCGTGCGCACCCGGCCTACCGCCGACAGGGAGACCAGCTCCCAGCGAAAGATGTCCCGGGCCAAAGCCATAACATCTTCCCGGGTGACGGCGTCATAGGCTGCGATGATTTCCTCCGGTGAGAGGATCTCTCCCAACAGGAGCAGAGACCGCCCAGCGTGACTCATCCGGGCCTGGGTGGATTCCAGGCCCATGACCACATTGGCTTTGGACTGCTCTCGGGCTCGTTCAAGCTCCTCGCTGGAGGGACCTTCGTCCCGGAACTCGTCGATGACCCGGCGTATGGTATCCAGCGCCTTGGCCTCGGTCTCCCGGTTCATGGCAGTGTAGATGCAGTACACACCACTGTCCTGATGGCCGGCCCCGTAGGAGTAGATAGAGTAACACAAGCCCTGCTGCTCTCTCACCTTCTGGAACAGCCGGGAGGAGACCCCACCACCTAAGATGGCGGACAGGAGTTGAAGGGCAAAGCGCTTGGGGTCACCGTAGCTCAGTCCGGGGAAGGCCAGGATTAGGTGGTTCTGCTCGATGGATTTCCTCGTGGTCACGAAGGCCGGGGTGTAAACTGCCTGGTCCACCCGAGGGGTCTCGCCGGGTTCCAGCGCAGAGAATCGGCGGCGAATCTCCTCCAGGATCTCCTCCGTAAAGCTCCCGGCCAGGGCCACCACGGTGTTGTCTGCCCGGTAGTGGCGGTGGTGATAGCTCTTCAGAGACGCTCCGGTCATGGCGGCCAGGGTTCCCTCGCTGCCCAGGATAGGCCGGGCCAGGGAACTGCCCCGATAGACCGCAGCGAAAAGCTTCTCTGAACAGAGGTCGTCGGGGGTATCCTCGTACATGTCAATCTCCTCCAGGATGACCCCCCGCTCGGTCTCTGTGGCCTCCTGGGTGAAGGCGGAGGCATAGACCATGTCCCAGAGAATATCCAGAGCCTGGGCCAGATGGGTATCCAGCACACGGCCGTAGAAGCAGGTACACTCCTTGGTGGTGAAGGCGTTCATCTGTCCACCGATGGCATCGGTCTCCCGGGCGATGTCTGCAGCAGAGCGGTTCTCTGTGCCTTTGAAGAGCATATGTTCAATGAAATGTGCCGCTCCGGACTCCCAGTCATCTTCCTCGCGGGATCCGCCCCCCACCCAGATACCCAGGGTAGCAGAGCGGACGGTGTCGATATGTTCCGTGACGATGCGTACCCCATTGGGGAGCCATTCTATTTGGACCATATGGTGTATTCTCCTTTGTTAGGGTGGGTTATCTTCCGTTACCGGCCCCGCTCCATGGTGGTGCCAAGGGACTTTTCTGAAATAGCCTCCAACAGGATGGCATGCTCCATGCGGCCATCCAGGACAGTAACGGACCCCACACCGTGCTCCACGGCGTGGATACAGTTCAAGGTCTTGGGAATCATGCCACCTGCGATGAGTCCACTGTCCATGAGCTCTTTTGCCCGGTCCACATCCATCTTTGCGATGCGGGTGGACTGATTATGGCTGTCCACTAGAATACCATCGGTGTCGGTGAGGAAGATGAGCTTATCAGCCCCCAAGGCCTCGGCCACAGCCCGGGCAGCATCGTCTGCATTGCAGTTAAGTGCAACTCCATGCTCACCCCCACTGATAGGGGAGACCACAGGTAGATAACCGCCGTCCAGCAGGGTAGTCAACAGGCGGGGCTCCACCTTGGTGATGGCACCTACCAGGCCCAGCTTTTCGTCCTTTTGCCGGGCAGTAATAAGACCGCCGTCCCGGCCGGATATGCCGCATGCCTTGGCCCCGATGCGGCTTAGAGCCCCCACGATAGACTTGTTTACCCGGGCAGAGAGTGCCATCTCAGCCCCATCCAGCACGGCCTGGTCGGTGACCCGGTAGCCATTTTCAAAGTGGGTCTCCACGTGCATCCGGTTCAGCAGGGCAGAGATCTCTTTCCCTCCCCCGTGGACCAGAATGACTCGGACGCCCACGGAGTGAAGGGCCGCAGCGTCCTCCAAGATTGTGTCGGTAGAAGAGGCGTCCAAGGCGGAGCCGCCATACTTGATGACGACGGTGCGCCCCTCGTAGCGGCGGAGGAGGGGGAGAACGTCTAGGAGAGCCCGGACCTTACTCATGCCGTCCATGCCATGGAGGAAATCATACTCATGGAGGAACTGCTTGGTGTATTCCACGTCGGAGGGGCAGTCGATGTACTCGATGCCCCGCTTTTGTCGGGTCTCTGCCCCCTTACCGGTAAGCAGGATGATGGTGGGCTCCGCACTGCCCAGAATGGCCTGGCGGATGGCCTCGCCTCGGTCAGGGACGATGGAATAATCACAGTTCTCCTGTTCCACATATTGTGCAATATCCCTGCAGATATTCTCTACAGGCTCCTCGCCGGGATCCTCCTCCGTGAGGATGACAAGGTCAGAATATCGGCCGGAGATTTCACCCAGGTCCCGGCGGCGATCATAGGCCTTGTACCCGGGGCAGCCGAAGACGGTCACCACCCGGCGGCCGGGGTACTCCTCCTTAACAGATTGGAACAGGGTCTCGAAGGAGAGCTTATTGTGGGCATAGTCCACGATGACCGACACCTTCTCATCGGCGTTGGTATAGACTTCCATACGGCCGGGGACCCGGGCCTTCATAAGCCCGGCAAAGGCATACTGCTCAGGGATACCTAGAGCCTCGCAGACTGCCAGAGCAGCCAGAGCATTCTGGACGTTGAAGAGTCCGGGCATCGTCAGACGGAATTCCCGGCTGTATCGAGGCGTTTTTACCTTGAAGAGGATGTCTCCACCCACCTTTCGAATCTGAGATCCAAAGATGGTAGCGGAAGGGTCTTTGGTGGAGAAGGTAATCATCCGGGAGCAATACCTCCGGGCAGCTTCCAGCACCCGGTCAGCGTAGTCGGAGTCCAGATTCACACAGGCTACAGCAGCCTGGGAGAAGATTCGCAGTTTAGAGGAGAAATAGTCCTCAAAGTCAGGGTGCTCAATGGGGGAGATGTGGTCGGTGCCGATGTTCAGGAAGACGGCAGCGGCGAACTCTACGTTCACCACCCGGTCGTACTTCAGCGCCTGGCTGGAGACCTCCATCGTCAGGTAGCGCATATCCGTAGACACACCATTGGCAAAGTGCCGCTCCAGATCCAGGGGCTCGGGGGTGGTCAGGTGGGATTCGAAGCGCTCCACACCATCGTAGGTCTCAATGCCGCCGATGACACCGCTGGGCTTCTGCTTTTTGGCGGCCAGATACTCGTCAAAGATATATTTCAGGTAATAGGTGGTAGATGACTTTCCTTTCGTGCCGGTAATACCCACCACACCCAACTTGCCCGAAGGATGGTTATAGTAGAAATCAGCCAGCAGCGCCATGGTCAGCCGCACATCGGAGACCTGCAGACAGGGGAGGTCCACTCCCTCGTAGGGCTTTTCAGCAATGTAGGCAAAGGCCCCCTTCTCCATAGCGGATCGGAGGAATTCCTCCTTGAAGTGGGCTCCCTTACAGATGAACAGGGTCCCGGGAATCACCTGACGGGAGTCACAGCTCACCAGTGAAACCTCTCGGGTAAGGGGTACGCTGGGGGAATTCGTAAGGAGGCTGTGCTTTTGCAGTAACTGGATATAATCTCCCAGGGGATAAAGAATCAGATTCATGGATGGTGTCCTTTCTCTGGTAACGGTTAGTCGGCCACAGGGTCAGAGGGTCGTCTCACTCCCTCCGCAGCTCCTTGCCACAGCGGAGGATAGCCTGCTCAGCCAGGACCTCCATAGCATCGATATAGTAGGGGGGCAGACCGTTGTCCACCCGGTAGACAGACAACTCTGTACAGCCCAGAATGGCGCAGTCGCATCCCGCCTCCTGGAGGAAGGCGTCGATTTTTTCAAATTTCTCCGGGGATCCCGGCTTTCCCCGTTTAATCTCGTCGTAGATAATGGACATGACAATCCGCTGAATCTCCCCCTTCGGTGTCACCGCCGTAAGGCCGGCCCGTTCCAGTTCTTTCTGGTAGATACCTGTGCGGATGGTGCCGTCAGTGGCTAGGATGCCCACGGTCTTCTTCCCGGAGGCCAGAATGGCCTTCACCGTCTCTCTGGGCATGTGGATAATGGGGACGCCGAGCTCTGCCTGAATCCGATCGGCGAAGTAGTGGGCTGTGTTGCAGGTAATGGCGATGTGGGTACAGCCAGCCTGCTCCAGAAGCTTGGCGTCGGCCAGCAGGTGCTGATAGACCGGTTCTTCCCGGCCACTGAGAATCCCCACCGTACGGTCGGGGATCTTGGCATCGCCCCAGATAAGTACCCGCAGGTGCTCCTGGTCGCTCTCTGCCTGGGTGCGGGCGATGATACGCTGATAGAACGTGTTGGTAGCCTGGGGGCCCATGCCGCCCAGTACCCCAAGAACGCCTTCTCTGTTTTCCATAGGCTCGTACCTCTCTGTCTGTCCCACCGCCCCGGGTGGGGCAGGTGGCCGGTGGGGAAGGCCCTCAGTTTTTCTTTTCGTAATAGGTCTTGAATTTTTTAAAGTGGCCCAACAGATTCTTTCTCATACGCAGGGTCCGGGCAGCAGCCTTGTCCCGGCTATAGAACAGGGGAGATACCTCCCGGCCCTCGGCGATGCGGGCCTTCATCTCCTGGTGGTAATCGGAGACAATGTAGTGGAAGGCCACCTTGCGGGGGACCACCCGCCAGAGACTGGGGGCATCTGCCAGGACGAAAGGCAACTCCTTGCCCTCCACCCGGTCCTCCACCAGGAGCTTTGCGATGTTATACCCTGCGCCGGTGACATAGTAGTTGCTGCGGCCCTGACGGCAGTTAATCTCAAAGGCCTTATAGCTGCCGTCCCTGGAATCGTACTTGATATCGAAATTGGAGAAGCCCACATAGTGCAGGTCCTCCAGGAAGGCC
This sequence comes from Ruminiclostridium sp., assembly GCA_021442645.1. Lineage (GTDB taxonomy): Bacteria > Bacillota > Clostridia > Oscillospirales > Oscillospiraceae > Evtepia. Next base: position 9,157 of record JABUSR010000091.1, on the reverse strand, counting down.
TTGAACTTCCGGCAGAGCGCCTCATTGCTCTCTGTGAGGATGACAGCGTGGTTACCGATGCCATGAGGCGTGTGCTCCTCTAAGAGTACGTGGCCCAGACACATGAGCTTCACCTGCGCGTTCCGGTCGGAATAACAGGTGAGCACCCGCATATTGCTGTCGTCCCCGGGAATGAAGTCCTGGATGATCATGGTATCCGGATATCCGGCTGCGTAGACCTTGTCCAGCACCTCCTCCAGGTTTTTTCGGTCGGGACACGTAAAGACCTTCTCGTTGCCGGGGAAGGGATTCTCCCAGTAGGCCACCCCGTTGGACGGTTTACAGATGTAGGGGGCCTTGAAAGGGAGTTCGAAGTCATGCCCCATCTCCCTCCGGTAAACGAAGGTGCCGGGGTGGTCAATGTCGTACCTTTCGCACAGTTCGTAGAATTTTTCCTTGTTGATGAGAGTATTCATGAGGTCGCCGTCGATGTAGGCGGCCACACAGTTGGCGGGGAAGGCCTCCCGATTCTCAGCGGCCAGCTTTACATAGCTGTCTCCGCAGCCGATGACCAACACTGTCTTCCCGGCAAACTCTGCTGCCACAGCAGCCACATTCTGCCGGAAGGTCTCTGCGTCCTCATTTTTTGCGCATACCCGGTAGTCGATGATGTCAGATCCGTAGGCCGGGCCTGAGGCGAACTTGCCGAAGCAGACTGACTTTACGCCGTAGGCCTCGTGGAAGGCCCGGGCCACGCTGTATACATTGATATCCCCGCCGAAGAGCAGGGGTTGGAAAGCTCGTTCCATACGGTCGTATTTTCTTCCTTTCCTTCTGATATTCCTCGGGAAAGACAAGGAGCCGACGCCGGCTCCTTTCTCGTATTCCCCCTTTGGGAGTGGTTATGCCTCCGTCAGTTCCTCAGCCGCTGACACGGGCCACCTGGTAGATCCCCTTGACCTGCTGCAGCTTGTTCATCATGGAAGATAGCTCGCTCTGGCTGCGGATCTCCACCACAATGCTCATTTTTGCATAGCCATCGGGCAGGGATTGGAGGTTAAACGTTAGAATGTTAATCTTATTGGTGCCCAACACGGTGGCCACATCCATCGTCAAGCCACTGCGGTCTTTGCCGATGAGCTCCAGGGTGGATTTGTAAGTGTTCAGGCTGGAAGGATCCCATGTGACCTTGATCCAACGGTCCTTCTCATCTTCCCGATTCATCCCGTTGCGGGCATTGGGGCAGTCGCTTCGGTGGACGGAAACACCGAAGCCCCGGGTGATAAAGCCCGTAATCTCGTCCCCGGGCACGGGGGTACAGCACTTGGCGAATTTCACCATGCACTCAGTCATATCGGAAACAATGACCCCGGAAACCGACTTTCTGCTTCCTGTCTTGGCCACGCCGGAATCGGCAGATGACCGACCGGCCTGTGCTGTCTGCTCCTGGGCAGCCTTTTCGGCAGCCAGGGCTTCGGCGTGCTGGCGATCCTGGTGGACCAGCTCGTCACGCACCCGGTTGGCACATTTCTGGGCAGAGGCGCCGCCGTAGCCGATGGCGGCATACATCTCCTCCAAGGAGTTAAAGCGGACCTTTTCCAAGATGAAGGGGAGCATCTCCTCGGTGGTGATCATCCCGATGGTAAAGCCCAGGCGCTTGAGCTCGCCTTCGAACATGGCTCGGCCGGTGGCAACGTTCTCCTCTCGCTTCTCCCGCTTGAACCACTGCCGGATCTTGGTGCGGGCCTGGTTGCTCTTGGCCAGATTCATCCAGTCGCGGCTGGGTCCCTTGGCGTTTTTGGAGGTAATGACCTCTACAATCTCGCCAGACTTCAACTGGTAATCAAAGCCCACGATGCGGCCATTGACCTTGGCCCCGGTCATGGCGTTGCCCACCCCAGAGTGGATGGCGTAGGCGAAGTCGATGGGGGTAGCGCCGGCGGGCAGGTTGATGACATCCGCATTTGGCGTGAAGACGAAGACCTCGTCGGCAAAGAGGTCTACCTTCAGGGTGCGGATGTATTCCTCTGCGTCGGTGTCCTGCTGGCTCTCCAGCAGGCGGCGGACCCATGCGAAGGTCTCCTCCGTGCCCAGTTGCTTGTTGGCCATACCATTCTTGTACTTCCAATGGGCAGCGATGCCATATTCCGCCTTGTGGTGCATATCCCAGGTGCGGATCTGCACTTCAAAGGGAATCCCTTCGGTGCCGATGACCGTGGTGTGGAGGGACTGGTACATATTGGGCTTAGGCGTTCCAATATAATCTTTGAACCGGCCCAAGACGGCCTTGTACATATCGTGGATACAGCCCAAGACAGAGTAGCAGGCGGGGATATCGTCCACGATGACCCGGAAGGCATAGAGATCGAAGATTTCGCTGAAGGTCTTGTTCTGGGCGTACATCTTTCGGTAGATAGAATAGGTATGCTTGACCCGACCGTAGACAGTTGCCTTGATGCCCTCCTTCTCCAAGCGACCGGTAATCTCGTTCTGTATCTTCTCCATGAAGGCGGCATGGGTCTCGGCCTGGCAGGACAGTTCCTCCTCGATCTCCGCATAGGCCACGGGATCCAGGAATTTCAGAGAGAGATCCTCCATTTCCCACTTCATGCGCTGCATGCCCAGGCGGTGGGCAATAGGGGCATAAATCTCCAAAGTCTCCAGGGATTTCTCCCGCCGCTTCCGCTCGGACTGAAATTCCATCGTGCGGATGTTGTGGAGTCGGTCACAAATCTTGATGAGCATAACCCGGACGTCCTTGGCCATAGCCATAAGCATCTTGCGCAGGTTCTCCATCTGCTTCTCTTCGATTGAGGTGTGCTTCACCTTGTCCAGTTTTGTGACACCCTCCACCAGGTCAGCCACCGCCGAGGTGAACCGCCGGGCCACCTCATCATAGGTGGCGTCGGTATCCTCGATGGTGTCGTGGAGCAGCGCCGCCATAACGGAGTCTGCGTCCAGCCCCAGTTCTGCCACCAGATGCGCCACCTCCAGAGGATGGGTGATGTAGGGTGAACCATCCTTTCTCAGCTGGCCCTCGTGGTAGGTCTTGGCGTACTGGAAGGACTCCCGGACCCGTTCCAGATCCTCCTCGCTCATATTCTTCAGTTTTTGCTCCAGCTCTTGGAATCGAGCGTCCAACTTATCCTCCATAAACCGGCTTCCTTTCACACGGTGGGATTTTCTCCCTTTCGCATCTCACAATTGTCAGGCCTGTGGATATCAGGCCTCCGCTTTTCTATTCTCGTTCCAGGCGATATCCTGGAGCTTCTGGATAATCGGGGCTTCATAGAGGTTGACCTTTCCCTTGCCCCAACGTTTCCGGAGGGTGATTCGCAGGACGTCTCCCTCCTCCCAAGTGAACTTGAGCAGATCCAGCTGCTCCATCACATCCAAGCAAATCATAGTCCGCAGAGCGGACTCTACCAGGTCTGCCTCGTGGGCCACCTTTCTGGCCAGGCGGATGGGGGTGTCCGATACCTCGCCGTTCCGGCAGGCCAGGTACCGCCAAACCCCAGCGAACTCGTCCCGCTGGGGAATCATGGCCCGGGCCTCCTTGGGTGTTATGTCCTCGCCCCGGCAGAACTTCTGATAGAGCGCCTTCTCCTCCTGCTGCTTTTTGGAGTAAGCCGGCCGCAGGTCCACCAAGTGGAGCTGCACCGTCCGGGAGCCCCGGTACTCGTTGATTTGGGGATAGAAAGCCACATCGGCCCGGTCTCCCACAGTGAGCCCGGCCTTGCTCCGGGTCACCGAGAAGAAGATCATATCCACGGTTCGGCCATCCCGGCTAGCCCGCATCTTCAGGTGGCGGCCGCCGCCCACATCGGACAGACAGGTCACCGTCACCCCGGACAGGGAAAAGATGGGCTTGGGATTCCCGGCCCCATATGGCTCCAGCATGGACAGAGCGTCCACTTGTTCCACGGTGAGGATTCCGGTGTCCTCGATTTCCCCGTCAACATTGAGGGTGGAGACCATCTTCTCGCCGCCGGTCTTCTCCCGGATAATCCCCTCCATTCGGGTCCGGAAGGTATCGATATTCTCCTCAAGGATGGTAAAGCCCGCGGCCAGGGCGTGACCACCGTAGCCCTCCAGGATGTCTGCACACTGCTCCAGGGAACAGAACAGGTTGAATCCACCGTAAGATCGGCAGGAGCCCTTGCCTTTACCGTCCTCCTGCAGACAAATCATAAACACAGGGCAGGCGAACTGTTCACTGAGACGGGAAGCCACGATGCCCACCACCCCTTGGTGCCAGGTCCTGTCGGCCAGCACCAGGCAATCGAACTGTTTTTGCTCGCCCACTCTCTGGATGCATTGGTTAAAGATATCCAGTTCCACCGCCTGGCGTTGTCGGTTCAGTTCGCACAGTTCATGGGCTAGCAGGTCGGCCCGGGCAGTATCCTCAGTGAGGATAAGCTCGGTAGCCATGGTAGCCCGGCCCATGCGCCCGGCAGCATTGATGCGGGGTGAGATACAATACCCCACGGTGGTGGAGTTGATAGATCGGTTCAGAGTCCCGGCCTCCATCATCAGGGAATACAGCCCTCTTCGGCGCGTCCGCTTCAAGTGGTTTAAGCCCACCCGGACAATAGTACGGTTCTCGCCCAGCAACTTCATCACATCGGCCACAGTACCCACAGCTGCCAAGTCGGCATACTCTTGGAAGAGGACAGGGTAGTTGGCCTCGCCCCCCAGTGCCATAACGACCTTCAGTGCCACACCCACACCGGCCAAATCCTTAAAGGGGTAGCGGCAGTCCTTTCGATGGGGATCCACCACCGCCACAGCGTTGGGGATTTCCTCCTTGCACTCGTGGTGGTCGGTGATGATCATATCCAGACCCAGGCTTCGAGCGTACTTCACTTCCTCCACAGCGGTAATACCGCAGTCCACGGTGATGATAAGCTTTATGTCGTCCGCGGCCAGCTTCTCGATGGCCTTGCGGTTTACCCCGTAACCCTCGTCTAGGCGGTTAGGAATATAGTAAATCACATCCGCCCCTTGGCTACGAAGATAGTGGGTCAGAAGGCAGGTAGCAGTGATTCCGTCCACGTCGTAGTCGCCATAGACGGCAATCCGCTCGTGCCTCTCCATAGCCGCCCGGATTCGCCCGGTAGCCCGGGCCATGTCCTTCATGAGGAAGGGATCCTGGAGCTGGCTGGCACTGCTGGAGAGCAACTCCTTGGCTTCCTCAACGCTGGATATTCCCCTAGCGCAGAGGGTTGCTGCCACCAGCGCAGGGACTCCCTGATCTCGCATGGCTTTATATGGTGCTTGGGGCATGTTTTGGATGTTCCACTGCTGATACTTCATGGTCTGTCCTCTGTTCGGGAAAATTTCTGCCCTTGAACTTTTCCTCCCTCTGTTTATCAGGAAAAAAGAAAAATACAAACAGATATACAACTTACAGGATACCACAAAACCGCCTATATCACAAGGGATATAGACGGTTTTTATCGTTTTTCTTCCTGTTTTTGTCGATTTCCTGGGTTTACTTCCACCTGGTCCGGTCGTAGATGGAAACATCCTGGAACTGACGGATCAACTCCCGGGCCTTCTCAGAGGGCTGGGCAGTATATGACCCATTCTCCTTCACCCAGCCGGTGGTGTGCATCACCGGCAGGACCGAAGAGACCTCCCGCTGGGCCTGCATATAGGCCGATCCCTCCCAGCCGCAGAGCTGGAAGACATGGTCCATCAGGAAGCAGGGAGACAAATCGGGGCCTTCCCCTTCAAAGTCGAAGCCCAGGGCCTCCTTGGCGGCCTCGTTGGCCCAAACGGCATACCATGTGGAGTAATAATTCAGGAAGCCCTCCTCCGTGTTGACATCGATGTTGATACCCAGTTCCTTATATATAGATCCATTGATGCCCATCCATGGTTTGTGGTCTCCATAGAGGAGGAGGACCACCGGCTCGTCCAAGGTATCCAGGTAGTCCACAAGGTGGGCGGCATAGTTCCCGGTGTCCTGCATCAGGTACAGGTAGTGGTTCAGGGCGTTGCTGATGTGGTCCGGGTAATCCCCAGTGCAGTAAGAGCTTCCCCAGTAGGTCCGTTCCAGGTTATAAGGGCCATGGCCCTGATACGTCACATTGAAGGAAAACATGGGGGCGTTGCTGGAGGCAAAGTGCTCCTCGATGCGCTCCTCCAAGTCGGGGAAGAAAGAGTTGTCGTACGCTACGTCCCCGTCCTCGTATTGGTTGTAGTGGTTCTCCATAAAGAGGTAGTTGTCCAAGCCCAGGTTGGCGTTGACATGGACCCGGTCATAGAACCACTCATGGCTGGGGTGGCCACCTCCGGTAACATAGCCCTGATCCTTCATGTACCAGGCCACGGAGTCGGTCTTCACGGCGAAATCGTCGTGGTAATTACCCCCGGTCAGGACCGCCCACTCGGTCTCCGTGGTCCCCCCGGCGAAGATATCCGTCACCAGGGTGCCGGTGTAGCTTTCTTCCATGACCCGATGGAAATTTTTGTACACAGTTGGGCTGATTCCTTCAATGTCAAAGAGGGAGAAATCCGTATAGGCCTCCAATTGGACGGTCACCAGAGAGACCTTTCGGTCCTCAGGGATAACTCCGTCCTCGTACTTGTCCAGTACTTCTAAGGCGTTTTTTACACTATAGCCGTCCAGATAGCCCACATAGTACCCGTAACTGTGGAAAAAAGGATAGACCACACCACAGGCAAAGTAGGAGTCCAGCTTACTCATAGCGTGCTCTCCGGCCATATTTTTATATAGATCCTCGTCCGGGAACAGCTCAAAGAAACAGAGGGCACCCGCTGCCGCTACCGCCGCTAGGGAGCCCAGCCGGACTTTGAGCCCTGGCTTTCCCCTACCGAAGAGGAGTAGCAGGAGAGAGAGCACGGCGATGACTCCCATAAAAACGTACATCCGTGGAACAGGGCTCACGTCATACTGCCCAGCCATTTGCCCGGCCTCTTTCAACAGGTGCAGGTCCTCCCACATGACAGGTTCTCCTCGGTACTGGACCTTAAAGTAGTTCGCATAGGTAAGCAGGAATACGGCAGCACCTGTCACCAGACCGGCCAGCCAGGCCTGCCCAGTGAGCAACCACAGGAAGCCCAGGATTAGCAGGACCGGCAGAGTATTCAGCAGATACAGCAGGGGGCTTGTCCCTTGGATACCCCGCACATTGCCCAGCTCCATGGACAGCCCGCTAAAGACCAGGCCGGTGACTGCCAGCAGGAACAGGGTCAGCCAGGGGGGTCTCTTTTTAGGTAAAACGGTTTTCATAGCAATCTCTCCTTGAAATGCGGAGGCCTGCCATCTGCAGCCCTCTCACCGTCGCACCCGGCTTGACTATGGGAACAAATCAGGTATGCGTGAAAGGAAAGGCCATAGGCCTTTCCTTTCCGCTTTCGTTCTCATTCTCGGTTTTTCTGGGTGTTTTTTGAGTCAGTCTCAGAACTCCAGCTTAGCCTGGAGGTAGTCTTTCAACTCGCCGATGGGCATGCGAACCTGTTCCATGGTATCGCGGTCACGGACGGTGACACAGCCGTCGCCGGCAATCTCGCCATCGCCCACTGTGTCGAAGTCCACGGTGATGCAGTAGGGGGTGCCCACTTCGTCCTGACGGCGGTAACGCTTGCCGATGGAGCCCGCCTCGTCATAGTCTACCATGAAGTACTTGCTCAGCTTCTGCTGAATCTCCAGGGCAGGCTCGGCCAGCTTCTTAGACAGGGGTAGCACAGCACACTTAAAGGGAGCCAGTGCGGGATGCAGATGTAGGACGGTGCGGATGTCATCATTGCCTTTCTTATCCTGGCCCACCACCTCTTCGTCGTAGGCGTCGATGAGGAAGGCCAGGGTCACGCGGTCGGCGCCCAGGGAGGGCTCAATGACGTAAGGGATATAGTGCTCATTGGTTTCCTGGTCAAAGTATGTCTGGTCCTTGCCGGAGGTGGTCTGGTGCGCAGTCAGGTCGAAATTGGTACGGGAAGCCACACCCCACAGTTCGCCCCAGCCAAAGGGGAAGAGGAATTCGAAGTCGGTGGTGGCGTTGGAATAGTGACTCAGCTCCTCGGGATCATGATCCCGGAGGCGCAGGTTCTCCGTCTGCATATTCAGATTCTTCAGCCAGTTGTAGCAGTAATCCTTCCAGTAGGAGAACCAGTCTAGTTCAGTGCCGGGCTTGCAGAAGAATTCCAGCTCCATCTGCTCGAACTCACGGGTTCGGAAGGTAAAGTTGCCGGGGGTAATCTCGTTGCGGAAGGACTTACCCACCTGGCAGACGCCGAAGGGCAGCTTTCTGCGGGTGGTGCGCTGGACATTCTGGAAATTCACAAAGATGCCCTGGGCGGTTTCGGGTCGCAAATACACGGTGTTCTTGGCATCCTCAGTGACGCCCTGGAAAGTCTTGAACATCAGGTTGAACTGCCGGATGTCGGTCCAGTTGTGCTGACCACAGGATGGACAGCCGATGTTGTGATCCTCTATGAAGGACTTCATCTCCTCCTGGCTCATGGCATCCACAGACTTTCCCAGGTCGAAATCGTTCTCTTTGCACCAATCCTCGATGACCTTATCCGCGCGGAACCGCTCCTTACATTCTTTGCAGTCCATGAGGGGATCGGAGAACCCGCCCACATGGCCGGAGGCCACCCAAACCTGGGGATTCATGAGGATAGCAGCGTCCAGACCAACGTTATAGGGGTTCTCCTGGACGAACTTCTTCCACCAGGCCTTCTTCACATTATTCTTCAGCTCTACACCGAGGGGGCCGTAGTCCCAGGTATTGGCCAGGCCGCCGTAAATCTCACTGCCGGAGAACACAAAGCCACGGCCCTTGCACAGGGCAACGATCTTGTCCATGGTCTTCTGAGAATTGGAAAGCATAGTATTTCTCCTCCCTCGCCGATGGGTCCCGGCGAATGTATTTTTACTTTTTTGTATGGGTTCTGTACGGTCGGTTTCACCCTTCCGAACAGCACATAGCATAATAGTATAATTATATCGAAAAATGTATGGGTGTCAAGATTGCAAGCATTCCTGATAACAGGAAAAGCGGGGCAGCCTTCACCGGTCGCCCCGCCAAATATATGGTTTCTTTTACGTTATACTGAAATCCGATTAAAACAAGACAAAAATTGGTTTGTTTTAATCGCCTCCGCAGAGGCGTCGATTTCGTATGAGACGCCTTTTGAAGCATCA
>JABUSR010000110.1 GCA_021442645.1 Ruminiclostridium sp. | reverse complement strand
CACGAAGTGGACAAAGGTGCCGTACTCCGGGGCATGGAAGCCCGCCTGCTCACGTGCACTGGCCCCCAGACCATATTTCAGGAAGTACGCAAAATGGCAGGACTTGTACTTGTCCATTCGGGACGCCGACATGGCTACCCGATTTCCGTAGAGGGTCTTCACCGCCTTGGGTGATAGTCTGCCTCGCTCCCACTGGGCGGCCCGATCCAGCCGAAGGAAACGCTCTCTATAACCGGGCTCCTCTTCCAGTGCCCCTCGCACTTCGGGGCGTTTGGCCGCCAGAGTCCGCAGTCGGTCCGGCGAGTCCGCCGGGATACACGTTCCCACCGCCGTCGGGAAAAGGCTCCGCAACGCTTCCACCAGAAAAGAGGGGCGCTTCTCTCCCCCGTTCTCTCCGGCAGCAGGCCAGAGCACATAGAGCCTCTCCATAGGTTTTGTACAGATGGTATATACGATGGTCTGCTCACGACCCAGCTTCTCCTCCATCCGAGGGGGAATTTCCAACCCGTAGTCCACCAGCAGTTCCCGATCTCGGTCGGTAAGAAGCCCCTGCCCCGGATCCAGCAGGGGAATGGAGCCGTCATCAGCCCCTAACAGGAAGAGGACCTTGCAGGATCGGTTAGCAAGTCTCCGGGCATCTCCTGCTGTCACCCGGTCCAAAGATGCAGGGATGGACCCCACAGAATACCGTGACAGCAGGAGCCGCAGGAGCCGTGCAAACTCGGAAAAATCCGTCTCCAGTTCCCCCAACAGGGAGACACATTGCTCCAGACCGCCGCAGAATATCTCCCAGAGCTGGCTGACCTGCCGGGACAGTTCCGGCTCTCCCTGCTCCAGGAGCTGTGCCGCTCGGTCCTCCAGCGCCTCCGGAGCGTGAATCTCCTCCAGGAATCGGTAGAGTGCCAGCACCTGCTCCCGGATGGAGCCCTTTGCCTCCTTCTTCAGCGCCTCTAGGGGGGCAATGACCCGATGCCGGAGTCCGTTGATCTCCCCCAATTCTTGCCAGGCCGCCTCGTCAAAATTTCTGTGATAGCCGTCTGGGTGCATGGTCCATTCCTTTGTCCAGCGGCTTCCCCGAATGTCCCAGGTGATGACGTAGTTCTCCAATCGGTCGCAGGACTCCGGCGTAATGCCTGCCAGGCCGGTCTTCAGGTAGCGGAATATATCCTCGTAGGCGTAGCCCCCGTTGACTGCATCCATGGCGGCAGTGATGAGGGTGAAGATGGGTTTCTGCAGGATGTCGGTCATGTCCGACTGGAACACCGGGATATCATATTGGGCGAAGATGCCCTCCACATGCTCCCAGTAGCGATCCATGGACCGTGCTAACAGTGCAATATCACGGTAGCGGAGGCCATAATTGAGAACCAGAGATGAGATTTCGCCTGCCGCCCAGCGGACCTCCTCTCGGGGGGTGGGACAGTTCCCCACGAAGATTGTATCGTGAATGTCCCCGGAGAAGGGAGTCAGCGGACGGGCAAAGAGATTCTGCTCCAGATAGGCCAGAGGCTCCGGGCGAAGGTCCGGACGGGTGGGCAGTATCTCCTCCGTCACCGGGCAACCTGCCCGGGCGGCCAGGTTTTTCAGCCAGGCCAGGGTCTTCCGTGAGGGAGCAAAGACGTCCTCCTCCCCCTGTTGGTCGCCTAGGGTGAGGACCACAGTGACGGAGTGGGCCTGCCGAAGAATCTGCTCCAGCACCAGCCCCTGCTGGGGGGTGAAGTCCGTAAAGCCGTCCAGGTAGACGTCCTGATCCCGGAGATAGGGGAATACTCTGAGCTTTTCTGCCAGGCGGGTCAGGCGGTCCCGGGGATCCAGGCTTCCCCGGGCAGTCATTGCCTCATAGGCCCCGAAAATCAGGCCCAGGTCCCGGAGCTTTTCTCCGTCCAGGCCCTCGGTCTCCTCCCCGATCTGAAGAAGCTGCTCCCCTGTAACGCAGCAGCTCTTTAGCTCGTCCATGGTGCTGATCAGGCTGGAGAGAAATTCCGGCTTCCGGGACGGCATGGCGTAGACGGAGAGATTCCCGCTGACCGACCGCAGTGCGGCATACATGACCAGCAGCCGGCCGCCTTCGTCCAGTACGGGACGGGCTCCGCCGCCGGCCAGGGAGACCACCCGGTTTTCCAGGCGCGTAAAGGAGAGGACCTCTCCGTAGAGCCCCGCCCCGTTTCCGTTTTCCTGGCAGAATCGCCGCTCGGTCTCAAAGGATGCCTGCTCCGGCACCAGCAGCAGTTGGCGGCGGTGCTTTCCTTCCTCCCGCATCCGGCTGAACACAGCTCCGGTTTTTCCGCAGCCTGCCCGGCCCGTCACGATGTACAGCATTTCCTCTCCTCCTTGTTGAAGCACAGGCCTGCCGCATCAGAGACACGGCAGGCCTGACAGGGATTACTTACATATTACAGAGAATCGTTGGAACCCAGGACATTGACGATTTTGTCCTTGACCAGGTCCTTTACAAACTGGCGGCCCACCTTCAGGTAGCTTCTGGGGTCAAAGTTGGCGGGGTCGGCCAGGAGCTGCTGACGGACGCCGGCCGTCATGGCCAGACGCAGGTCAGAGTCAATGTTAATCTTGCAGACGGCCATTTTCGCAGCCTGGCGGAGCTGGTCCTCGGGCACACCGATGGCATCCTTCAGCTGCCCGCCGTTGCTGTTGATGATATCAACATAGCTGGGAGTAACGGAGGAAGCACCATGGAGCACAATGGGGAAGCCGGGCAAACGGCGGGAGACCTCCTCCAGGATGTCGAACCGCAGGTGAGGGTCGGTGCCGGGCTTGAACTTAAATGCGCCGTGGCTGGTGCCGATGGCAATGGCCAGACTGTCCACCCCGGTAGCGCGAACAAATTCCTCTACCTGGTTGGGGTCGGTGTAGGAAGAGTCCTCAGAGGAGACATTCACGTCGTCCTCGATGCCGGCCAGACGGCCCAGCTCGCCCTCCACCACCACGCCGCGGGCGTGGGCGTAGTCCACGACCTTCTTGGTCAGGGCGATGTTATCTTCAAAGGAGTGCTTGGATCCGTCAATCATCACAGAGGTAAAGCCACCGTCGATGCAGGCCTTGCAGATCTCAAAGTCCTCACCGTGGTCCAGATGCAGGGCAATGGGCAGATCCGTGTCAGCCACAGCGGCCTCCACCAGCTTCATAAGGTACTCGTGCTTGGCGTATTTCCGTGCACCGGCAGACACCTGCAGGATTACAGGAGAATTGGCCTCCCTGGCTGCCTCGGTGATGCCCTGGACGATCTCCATATTATTGACGTTGAATGCGCCGATGGCGTAGCCGCCCTCGTAGGCCTTCCTAAACATTTCAGTGGTAGTAACTAACGGCATGATGACCGCTCCTTTCCAACAAATCAAATAAAACCCGATAAATCATTTTACCAACAATCATTGATAATTGCAAGTGGGAGCGGGATATGTTATGATAATAGTATTCATACCATCGTTAAAATCCACCCTGATTTTTTCAAATAAAACGGAGGAATCCCCTATGAAAAATCTGAAAGGCGCCTGCATCATCGGCCAGTCCGGCGGCCCCACCTGCGTCATCAACGCCAGCGCACAGGGCGTCATCCAGACAGCTCTGGCCAACGAGAACATCACCCGCGTGCTGGGTGCAGCCCACGGCATCAAGGGCGTGCTGGCTGATCAGCTCTACGACATGGGCCAGGAAGACCCCGCTGAGCTGGATCTTCTCCGGTTCACCCCCTCTTCTGCTCTGGGCTCCTGCCGCTACAAGCTGGCAGACCCCGACGCAGACGATACCGACTATCAGCGCATCCTGGAGATCTTTAAGAAATATGATGTCCGCTATTTCTTCTACAACGGCGGCAACGACTCCATGGATACCTGCAATAAGATTAGCAAGTATATGCAAAAGGTGGGCTACCCCTGCAACATCATGGGCGTGCCCAAGACCATCGACAACGACCTGAGCGGCACTGACCACTGCCCCGGCTATGCCAGCGCCGCCAAGTACATCGCCACCTCCTGCATGGAGCTCTACCAGGATGCCCGGGTCTATGACACCGGCACCGTGGTGGTGGTGGAGATCATGGGCCGCCACGCAGGCTGGCTGGCCGGTGCTGCCGGTCTGGCCTCCTGGGCAGGTTCCGGCCCCGATCTGGTCTATCTGCCGGAAGTGGACTTCAATATGGATAGCTTCCTGGCCGATGTGAAGCGGGTGTATGACGCCAATGGCACCTGCCTGGTTGCTGTCTCTGAGGGCATCCACTATGCCGACGGCACCTTTGTCTCTGAAGCCAAGACCTCCGTTACCGACGGTTTCGGTCACGCCCAGCTGGGCGGCCTGGCTGTCATGCTGGCCGATGTCGTCAAGGAGAAGCTGGGTGTGAAGGTGCGCGGCATCGAGCTGTCCCTCCTCCAGCGCTGCGGCTCTCACCTGGCCTCCAAGTCTGACGTGGACGAGGCCTACCTGGTGGGTAAGACCGCTGTGGAGGCTGCCGTCTCCGGCATCACCGACCACATGGTAGGCCTGGACTGCGTCCGGGATGAAGCCGGATACCACTGCCATACCAAGCTTGTCCCCCTGACGGAGGCCGCCAACACTGAACGCAAGGTCCCCAGAGAGTGGATTAATGCCGCAGGCAACGGCATGGAGCCCGGCTTCATCGACTACGCTCTGCCCCTCATCCAAGGGGAACCCGAGCGGCCCCTGGAAAATTCGCTTCCTCGCTTCGCCAAACTGAAAAAAATTCTTACCACAGACATCGATTGAGCATTCCCGTTGACGGGGAGCGGCCGGTTCCGCTCCCCGTCTTTTTTATTCCCGAGCATGCAATAAATCGGCAATCTTTTATAGGTCGTTCCTCCGATCACAATTTCCATACCCAAAACACGCCATCCCGAAACGCACGACAAAAAGAACGATATTTATTTTATATTGTCGTATATACTTGACATTATGATATTGATGCAGTATAATGGGCTTACACTGAACCAGTCCATCGGTCCTATTTGTAAATACACGTTTCTTAAAGGAGGTTTCTTATGAATCATCATAATCAGGTTTTCATCGTAATCGGCCTGGCCGTTGCTTTCGCTGCCCTTTTTTTCCTCCTGCTACTGGTCGTCAGAAAGAAACAGCTAATCATAAAGGCCGAATACGATGAACGGCAGGTTGCAGCAAGAGGGAAGGCTTTCCGGGCCGGCTTCTTTGCTATGGTGCTGTACTTTGGGGTGCTTATGGTTGTAAGCATCTTCGGGCTTGAACTAACAGTCAAGTACACCGTCCCTGTCATCTTTGGCGGTATCATTTTCGGCACAGCGGTATTTGCTGTTATGGCAGTCATCCATGATGCGTATTTTCAATTGCATGAAAAGAAAAGCCAGCAGTATACGCTGATTCTAATGACTGTGGCCAACATTGCGTCCGGTCTCACAAACTATTTCAGCGAAGAATCGTCGGTCGTCTTTTTTCTGAATTTCCTATGTGCCGGGCTCGGTATCGTCATCCTGGCGGCCTCTCTGCTCCATCAAAAGAAAGCGGCGGGCTATACGGAGGACACTGAATGAAAAATTTACGACTGAAAGCAGCCCGCGCCGCAAAAGATCTGTCTCAGCAGCAGCTTGCAGATCTTGTCGGCGTATCCAGGCAGACGATCAATGCCATCGAGCTCGGCAATTATAACCCAACCATCAAGCTGTGCCTGGCTTTATGTAAAGCCCTGGACAAAACCCTCGATGAGCTGTTCTGGGAAGACAACGAAACACCGTAATAAGTCAGGCACATAACTACGGGCCAGTCTTATTGGAAAAGCGAGGAGATCGAATTTCGATCCCTCGCTTCAGTTTCCCTAATTCCTCACAGCGGCCGACCATAAAAACACCCGTCTGCACACAGGCCATGCTGCGACAGACGGGTGAGTCTCTTACTCTTTGGGGTTTTCCCAGGGTTTGTTTTCCTTAGCCAGGTTGTAGAGCCGAACGTAACTGTTGTGGCGGCTGGGCTGGATTTTCCCCTCCTCCATTGCCTCCAGGACGGCGCACCCCTTCTCCTTCACATGGGCACATCCGATGAATCTGCACTGGTCGAGATAGGGACGGAATTCCCGGAAGGTGTGCTGGAGCAGTTCCTTCTCCCGAATCTCCCCCTTGTCTGTGTCAAAGGCGGAGAAGCCAGGGGTGTCGGCAACGAGTCCGCCGGAGACAGGGAACAACTCCACATGGCGAGTCGTGTGGCGGCCTCGTCCCAGCTTCTCGCTGATCTCCCCGATAGCAAGCCCAAAGTCAGGCTCCAGGGCGTTCAGGATACTGGACTTTCCCACGCCGGAGTTTCCGGTAAAGGCTGAGACCTTACCGCCCAGAAGGGTTCGGATTTCTTCGATTCCCTGGCCGGTCTCGGCACTGACCTTGATTGTACGGAATCCAGTTGCCGTATAAATCCGGTACAATTCTTCCGCCTGGACCAAATCCCACTTATTGATGCAGAGGATAGGCTCGCAGTCCTTGCTCTCCGCCAGGGCTGTGATCCGATCCACCAGGAAGGGATCCGTCACCGGGATGGCACCGGAGGCAATAATGATCAGCTGGTCGATATTGGCCACCGCCGGGCGCTGAAAGAAGTTGCGGCGGGGCAGGATTTCATCCAAAGCCCCAGTTCCGTCCTCCTGATCCGTGATGACCACGCGGTCCCCCACCAGTGGCATGACTTTCTTATAGCGGAATTTTCCTCTGGCCCGGCAGGTAACCAGTTCCTCCCGGTCACACTGCACATAGTAGAAACCACTGAGGGCCTTGAGGATGATTCCCTCTTTCTTTTGTTCACCCATAGCGTTAGAACTGCACGTTCTTGGTTTCCACCAGAACGCCGTCGATGTAGATGTTGACTTCCTGGGTCCCGGTACCGGAGACCGAGGTCGTGACCACACCCACAGAGGTGTTCACCACCTGGTTATAGACCTCCTGGCCACCCACAGTGATGCAGACTGTGACGCTCTCCCGATCATCCGGCAGGTTCACAGAGACAGGCTGGCTACTAATCGGCTTAGGATCGTCGCCTTTGCTGTAGTGGAGGGTAACAGCCGTGCCCTCCTCCACCTCTGTATTGGCCGCTACGCTCTGGTAGACCACAGTCCCCTTGGCTTTTTCACTGGCAATCTCTTCCGTGCTGCCCACCTTCAGCCCCAGGTCTTCCAGCATACGCCGGGCCTGGTCGATGGACTGGCCAACCACGGAGGGCACAATGACCTTCTTCTTCTCGGGTCCCTTGCTGAGCACCAGGTGGACCTTATCTCCGGGGAAGATTTCCGTCCCCTTGGGGGGCGAATAGGAGATTACGCATTCCTCATCCACATCGTCAGAGAACTCGTACTCCGGGGTATCTACTTTCAGGCCGATTTCCTGGAGGGCCTGGACGGCTTTTTCATAAGTCATTTTCTTCACGTCAATCATCTTCACGGCTTCCTTGCCGCCACTGATGGTCACGGTAATGGTAGAGCCTTTCTCCACTTCCTTGTCGGCCTTGGGTGTCTGGTCCATAACCTGGTCTTTCTCGTACTTATCGCTGTACTCCACCGATCCCTGGACCACCTTGAAGTTCTCTGTGATTGCCGGGTCGGCATAGATTTGCGACAGTGTCATACCGGTCAGGTCGGGGACGGTCTCCGTATCGGGTTTGTTGAAGATCCCGCTGAAGAAGGCCAGCCACAGGACAAGGGCAGCGCCCACCAGGAAAACGATTACCACGATGGGGACGACCTTGCTCCTGCGGTCACTCTCTTCCCCCTCTTCGTAGTCCTCCGGGGGCTCCTCATGGCGCCGATGCTGGGGCGGCGGCGCTGTACGGGTCCGCACAGGGGGCCGCTGGCCACGGGACCCGGCCCCGTTTCCGTCCACCATCTGGGTCTCCTCGTCGGAGACAGGCCGGGTGCCGTGGAGTCCTACCAGATTATAGTGGAACAGGATGTGGGGATTCTTTCTGAAATCCTCCAAATCCCGAATCATTGCATCCGCATTCAGATAGCGCTGTTCAATCCGGGCAGTCATGGCCTTCATGGTAATCTCCTCCAGGCCGGGGGGGATCTCCGGATTCAGCTCCCGGGGCGACAGAGGCGTCGCATTGATATGCTGGATGGCCACAGAGACCGGGGATTCCCCATCAAAGGGCAGACGGCCGGTGAGCATTTCATAGAGCACCACGCCAACAGAGTAGATATCTGCCCGGGCGTCAATATGGCTTCCTCTGGCCTGCTCGGGAGAAATGTAGTGCACCGAGCCCAGCGCCTCTTGGGTGAGTGTGTTCTGGGCTGCAGACATGACCCGGGCGATACCGAAGTCAGCTACCTTTACACTGCCGTCCCGCAAAACCATGATGTTCTGGGGCTTGATGTCCCGGTGGATGATCCCTCTTCCGTGGGCATGGCCCAGGGCACGGACGATCTGCGTGGTGAAGTACAGAGCCTCTCGCCAGTTCAGACTGCCGTTCTTTTTCTGCATATATTGCTTCAGGGTGATTCCGTCAATGAGCTCCATGACGATATAGTCCAGGTCGTCTCCCCGGCTGACATCATAGACAGAAACGATATTCGGATGAGAGAGCATAGCGACCGCCTGGGCCTCTTCATGGAAGCGGCGGCGTAACTCCGAGTCGGAAGCCAGGTCCCTTTTCAGAATCTTGATGGCCACAAAGCGATGAAGCCGGTGACAATAGGCCTTATAGACCACCGCCATTCCCCCGACCCCGATCACATCGAGAATCTCATACCGGTTATCGAGCATTTTACCGATGTATTGGTCCATGGTAACACACTCCTTTTTTACAGTTGAAAGAGTATTATGGTCACATTGTCCGGGGCGCCTTCTGCCAGCGTCCGGTCCAAGAGGCGGCCGCAGATCTCCTCCGGCGTACCTCCTGCCAGGACTTCCTTCTGAATCTCCTGGTCGGTGACCTCGTTGACCAGTCCGTCTGAGCAGAGAAGGATAGCGTCCCCCTCTTTTACCTCACGCTGGAACAGGTCCACTTTGACTTGTCTTGTTGTACCGAGAGCCCGGGTGATCAGGTTTTTTCTCGGGTGGATCCGTGCTTCCTCCGGGGTAATCTCCCCGCACTGCACCAACTCCTCCACAACGGAATGATCCCGGGTGATCCGCTGGATGGTCTCTTTGGTAATATGGTAGGCACGGCTGTCCCCCACATTGACGACCCAAAGGGTGGATTCCTTCAGGAGAGCCCCCACCAGCGTGGTGCCCATACCCGCATAGGCCCGGTTGGTCCCAGACTTCAGATAGACAGCCCGGTTGGCCGCCTCTGTGGCCTGAACCATCAGTTCCCCTTCCTCCTGGTATTCGTCCGGTTCGTCCAGACAGATCATATGGTTCCGGAACCGGGACACAGCGGTCTCGCTGGCCAGGTCGCCGGCCGCCGCACCGCCCATACCGTCACATACCACGGCCCAGGCGTAGTTCCCTTCCTCCAGTTTGTAGGCACAGGCGTCCTGATTGGCTTGGCGAACCTTGCCACGGTCAGTCAGTCCCCATAGAGAAACCATACAGCCTCCCCTCCTTTTCGTCGTCCTCAGTTTTTCCCACCGCCCGCCTTCATCGCCTTCCGGCGAAGTTGGCCGCAGGATGCGTCGATATCACTGCCCAGCCGCCGCCGGACAGTGGCAGTGATTCCCCGCTTCTCCAACTGCTTCTGAAAGGCAGCTACGCGGGTACTTGGCTTCAGCGGACTCTCCTCCACATGATTCAGAGGAATCAGATTCACATGGGCCACAGTCCCCTCCAGGCGATCACCAAGCAAGGCCGCGTGGCGGGGGGTGTCGTTGACCCCATCAATCAGGGCATACTCATAGGAAATGCGCCGACCTGTCTTCTGGAAATACCTGTGACATGCGGCAAAGAGTTCCTCCACCCCAGTGGCCCGGTTCACGGGCATGATAGCGCTTCGGGTCTCATCGTCCGGCGCATGGAGGGAGACGGACAGCGTCAGCTGCAGCCCCTCCCCGGCCAGGCGGTCAATCCCCTTAACTAGACCGCAGGTGGATAGAGAGATGTGGCGCATCCCGATATTCATCCCCTCCGGGTGATTCACCAGGGAAAGAAATTTCATAACATTATTGTAGTTATCCAGCGGTTCCCCGATCCCCATGAGGACAATGTTGGAGATAGGATAGCCGGAATCCTTTTGGGTAAAGATCACCTGATCCAGCAGTTCTGCCGGGGTCAGGTTTCTCACTCTCCCGCCCAGGGTGGATGCACAGAAGGTGCAGCCCATGGCGCAGCCCACCTGGGAGGAGATGCAGACGGAATTGCCGTGACGGTACCGCATAAGAACCGTCTCGATACAGTTGCCGTCGGCAAGTCTCCAGAGGTACTTTATGGTGCCGTCTAGCTTGGACACCTGTTTCCGCTCGACCACGGGTGGGACCACAGAGCTCTCCTGCTGAATCTTTTCCCGCAGAGCCTTGGGCAGGTTGCTCATCTCCTCCACGGATTCAATCCCTCTGCTGAACCACTGGAAGATTTGTTTCCCCCGAAAGGCAGGCTCCCCCCGGTCTCTGCACCACTGAGTGAGTTCCTCCGGGCTCATGGATTTCAGGTCAGCCATGGGTCACCGCCTCGCTTCCCGCCCTGCGGAGCCGGGCAATGAAGAACCCGTCGGTCTCCACCCGCTGGGGCCAGAGGGTGCAGACCCCCTCTGCCACCTCCCCAATGGGACCGGGCAGGGTGAAGCACTCCAGGGCAAAGGCTGGGTGGCTCTCCAGAAATCCCCGGACAACCTCCTCGTTCTCCTCCCTGCGCAAGGTACAGGTGGAGTAGAGCAGAAGCCCACCGGGGCGGACATAACGGGAGACATTGTCCAGAATATCCCGCTGGACCCGGGGTAGGTCCGCCAACTCCTCCGGGGACTTGTAGCGGATCTCAGGTTTTTTTCGGATGACGCCCAAACCGGAGCAGGGCACATCCGCAATAACAGTATCAAAGGTCTCCTCCCAGCCCTTCTTGGGATTTTTCCCGTCCAGCACCTGGGCGGTAATGGAGGTCAGGCCCAAGCGATGGACCCCGGCCTCGATGAGGCATTTCTTATGGGCGTGGATGTCGCAGGCGCGGATCTCTCCGCTGTCCCCCATAACAATGGCTGCAGCGAAGGACTTGCCGCCGGGGGCCGCACAGGCGTCCAGCACCTTCTGGCCCGGGGCGAGTCCGGCCGCCAGAACGGCCAGCCGGGCCGCAGGATCCTGGGCGTAGAGCAGTCCGCCCCGATAGGCCGTCCGCTCGGCCAGGTCGCCGGTACCGGTGAGGACCAGGCAGTCAGGAAGCCAGGGGTGCTTCCGGACGGTGACGCCCTCCTCCTCCAGGGAGGCGATGACCTCCGAGGTGGTTGCCCGGCAGGTGTTCACCTGCACGGTGACGGGGGGCTCACTGTTGTCCCACTGCAGCAGTTTCTCCACCTCTCCCGTCGGAAGTGCCCGGTCAAATTCCTCCACCAGCCACTTGGGGTGACTGTAGAGCAGAGACAGGTAGGTCATCGGATCGCTCCGGTCGATGGTCGGCAGCTCGTCCAGATGCCGGACAATGCTGCGCAGAATCCCGTTGACCATCCCAGCAGCCCTCGGATTTTTGCAGTGCTTTTTGGTCAGTTCCACCGACTCACTTACTGCGGCATTGGGTGGGATCTTAGTCAGAAAGAGCATCTGATAGAGGCCCAGGCGAAGGCTGCACAGGACCTTGCTCTCCATCTTCATCAGTTTCATGGTGGAATACTGCTGGAGGTAATAGTCCAGCAGCAGCTTATTCTGCAAAACACCAAAGCAAAGACGGGTGGCCAGGGCGGCATCTCGCCGGTCCAAATTTGCCTCCCGGATCACTTTTTTCATGTGGCCGTTGGACCACGCCTTCCGGCGCTCCATAGCAACTAACGTCAGAAGCGCCGCTTCTCTTGCAGACATCATTCCGCCCCTCCTTTCTCCCCTTGTCTCACAGGCAAAGAGCCGTTCTTGATTGGTTTTCTAATTCCTTGCTCAGCCTAGGGTAGTCGATCTCCACCCACAGCATCACAAATCGGTCACCCTACCGGAATCGGATGGCCCCGCAGATAATCCGCAGCCTTCATTCGCTTGCCGCCGTCGACCTGGAGCTCATTAATCTGCAGAACGGTCCCACCGCCGCAGGCGATTATCAGGCCGCCTTTGTCGGCAGAGAGAACGGTCCCAGGCGCCTTCCCGGTAGTCTCCTCCAACACAGAGGTTGAAAAGATCTTGCAGCGGGTTCCGTTCAGCTCCGTCACGGCAGCAGGCCAGGGAATGAGGCCCCTGACCTGATTGTGGAGCGCCCGTGCAGGCCGGTTCCAGTCCATGGGGGACAGGGCCCGGCTGAGCATGGGAGCCTGGGTGACCTTCTCCTCCTCCTGGGGAGTCCTCACGGCAGTGCCGTCCCCGATGGCTGTCACAGTGTCCGTCAGCAGCTCCGCGCCCATCTGGGCCAGGCGGTCGTGGAGGGTCTCCACGGTCTCGTCCGGGTCAATGGGAGTCACGCTCTGGGCGATGATGTCCCCGGCATCCAGGGCCAGGGCCATGTGCATGATCGTCACGCCAGTCTCCGGGTCCCCGTTCAGGATGGCCCAATGGATGGGGGCAGAGCCCCGGTACCTGGGCAGAAGGGAGGAGTGGACATTGATGCAGCCCAGCTTGGGGTACTCCAGAATCTCTTGGGGCAGGATGCGGCCGTAGGCCGCCACCACGATGAGTTCCGGGGCCAGCCCGGCAATGGTTTCCAACGCGGTCCCATCCCGGAGCTTGGTGGGCTGGAAGACAGGGATGTCGTGGTCCAGTGCGCACACCTTTACCGGCGGCGGCTGGAGCTTCATACCCCGGTTCTTGGGTTTATCCGGCTGGGTGAACACACCGACCAGCTCATGGCCGGCGGCCAGGAGCGCCTCCAGAGAGGGGACGGCGAAGTCCGGCGTCCCCATAAAGAGAATTCTCATTCTTCCTCTGCTTCCTCCAGCTCACCCTTTGCCAGCATATCGTCGATCTCCGCCTCAGAGAACAGACGGCCGCACTTCTCATAGTACATATGGCCGTCCAGGTGCTCCAGCTCGTGGCTGAAGCAGCGGGCGGTAACACCTTCGCGCTCATACTCCACAGGGTTGCCGTAGCGGTCCTGGGCCTTCACCTTGACCTTCATGGGGCGGTTCACAATGCCGTACATACCGGTCAGAGACAGGCACCCCTCAAAGCCCTCCTGCTCGCCCTCTGCGCTGACAATCTCAGGGTTGATGAGTTCCAGATACTGCTCATCGTCGTCCATAACGATGACGACCCGGCGAAGAATCCCGATCTGGGGGGCCGCCAGGCCCAGGCCGCCGGAGTCCTTCAGGGTGTCAGTCATGTCTTTCAGCAGGGTGTGAAGCTTGGCATCAAAATTGGTCACCGCATGGCACACCTTGTGCAGAGCGGGATCTTCCTTCTGGAGAATGGTCTTAATCATAATCGTTGTTCCTTCCTATTTAAAAAATCTTAGTCCATAGGATTCACATCTGTCAGGACGGAAAGCCCCCGGTTGACCTTGTCCTGCATGGCCATCCGGATAACTTGGGCAAGAATCGCCCGGGTATCTTTATCGTTCCGGCTTTTGAGTAAAATGCAGTACCGGTATCGGTTGTTGACTTTTAAAATGCCGGCCGGGGCGGGCCCCAGCACTTCGGTCTCCTGTCCTTCTGCCTGTCGCCGGGCTACCCATGGCTCCAGACTTCGACGGAGGACAGCGCACAACCGGAGCACCTGATTCTCCTCCTGTCCGGTGACCGTGATGCGAAAGAGATCGGTAAAGGGCGGGAATCGAAGAATCCTGCGCATCTCCCGCTCCTCCCGATAAAAGGCGTCGTAGTCCTGGCGGGACGCCAGGACCATCACCTCGTTTTCGGGGCTCCAGGTCTGGAGGACGGCCCGACCGGGCTTTTCCCCCCGGCCTGCCCGCCCGACCACCTGGGTCAGCTGAGAAAAGGTCCGCTCTGCGGCCCGATAGTTGTCTGTATACAGGGACAGATCCGCATCGATGACCCCCACCAAGGTCACATTGGGGAAGTCCAGTCCCTTGGCGACCATCTGGGTCCCCAGGAGGATGGGGATCTTCTTCCTGCGGAACCGGTCCAGCAGGACCTCATGGGACTGGGTCGCCGTGATGGTATCCGCATCCATCCGCATGATCTCTGTGTCAGGATAGCTGGCCTGCAGCTCCTCCTGGAGTTTCTGGGTCCCCATACCCACAAAACGCAGGCGCCCGTAACACCTGGGGCACAGGTCGGGCAGGACCTCTGAGTGGCCGCAGTAATGGCACATAAGCCGGCCGTTGACGCTGTGATAGGTCAGGTGGACCGAGCAACGGGGACAGGTGGGTACCTCCCCGCATTCTCCGCACACCGCCATACGGCTGTTGCCCCGGCGGTTCAGAAACAGGATGCTCTGCTCTCCCCGCCGGAGGTTTTCTTCCAGTTCTTCCCGCAGTTTTTGTGAAATGCCGGAGGCGTTGCCCTGGCGGAGTTCCTCCTTCATATCAGAGATGCACACCGTGGGGAGGGTCCGGTCATTATATCGTCTGTCCAGGGTGAACAGGTGGTACTGACCGGTCTCAGCGGCGTAACGGCTATCCACGCCTGGGGTCGCAGAGCCAAGGACCAGCAGGCCCCCACTCTGGGTACAGCGGAATTTGGCCACCTCCCGGGCATGGTAGCGCACCATGCTCTCCGACTGGTAGCTCCCCTCCTGCTCCTCGTCCAGAATGATAAGTCCCGGGTCGGACAGGGGGGCAAACACAGCAGAACGGGTGCCGATGACCACTTTGGCCAGGCCGTCCCGCACGCGCTTCCACTCGTCGTATCGCGCACCGGTGGCCAGACAGCTGTGGAGCACTGCCACCTGGCTACCAAAATGAGAGAGGAATATCTGCAGCAGGCTGGGGGTGAGGGCAATCTCCGGCACCATAATGATGGCCCCTCTCCCCTGCCCCAGAACGGAACGGATGAGGTGAAGATAGACCTGGGTCTTTCCGCTACCGGTGATGCCGTAGAGCAGGGCCGCCGCAGGCTTTCCGGCCCGGAGAAGCTTGTCAAGCCCCAAAAAGGCTTCCTTCTGCTGTTGGTTCAGTGTCAGAAGGGGCTGGAGCTTTCCCGCCGCCGGAAGTTCATGACGGAAGACCTCCTGCTCCTCCAGGGTAAGCACGCCGCTCTTTTCCAGGCCTCTGATTGTCTGCAGAGATGCACCGGTAAAATAGCACAGTTCTTTGGCGCTGGCGCTGCCCAGGCCGCAGAGAAGTTCTGTCACGGCGTACCGCATGGGTGCTGTCTTTCTCTTTGGGGTGACCAGCGCCATTGCCTCCATGGGATCCATAGCCAGCCGGGCCACCTTCTCGGTCTTGTCACCGACTTTACGCCGGGCGTTGACTTCCTTACAGACCAGGCCAGCCTTCTCCATCTCACGCAGGGCCCCGCGGGGGTCCTTCAGGTCCGGGATGGCGTTCAGCTGCTCCAGGTCGACCCTGCCTCCGTTGGCATAAAGCATTTCCAGAATGCGGCGGGCTTTTGGTGCCCCTTCCGCCCAGGCATAGGCCGCCTCCCGGTCCGTCCCCTCTGTCAGGGCATACCCGTCTTTCAGAACATACCAGAGTCCTGTAGGCAGCATGGTCAGGGCAGCGGCATAGACGGTGCAAAAAAAACGCTCTCGCATCCAGAGTGCCAGTTGAATGGCCCCCCGGCTCAGCACCGGGTCTTCATCCAGCAGAGACCGAATCTGCTTCAGCTTTCCCCGTTCCTCTCCCTCTTCCAGAGAGAGGACCAGGCCCTCACAGGGCCGGTTCCCGGACCCGAACGGGACCAGGACCCGCATCCCCGGCCTCAGCCGGTCCTCCAGTATCTGGGGGACCCTGTAAGAATAAGGGCGGTCAATGGCAAAGGTAGCGGCAGAAAGGGCAATATTCGCAATTTTCATGGGTATGCCCTCCCCTCCTTCCTACCGTCAGGATCATTCAGCCTCTTCCGGCTCCTCGGGAGTCTCTTCTTCAAAAACGGTCTCCGCCACAGGCTTCTGGGGGAGCTTGCCCTCGGCGATCTCCCGGACAGCCATGCTGACGGTCTTATCCTCCAGCATTAGGCCCTGGGCATCTGCCTCCATGGCGATCTGACGGGCACGTGCAGCCACCACATTCACCAGCTTATAGCGGCTGGGCACCTGAGCCAGCAATTCATTCATTGCAGGATACAGCAACATTACGGTCACACTCCTTCTACAAAATGGATCCGCCGTTCCGCCCGGCAGCTCTCGGCGGTCAGGATGGAAAAGAACTCCTGCACCGCATGGTCCACCGTGTCGTTCACGACGATATACATATAGTTTTTCACTTCTTTGGCTTCCTGGCGGGCGATGGCCAGACGCTTTTGGATAGTCTCCTCGTCATCGGTCCCCCGGGCGTAGAGGCGTCGGGAGAGCTCCTCAAAGGAGGGAGGCACCAGGAAGACGGACACGGCCTCCGGCATCTTATCCATGACAGCCGCCGCGCCCTGTACTTCAATTTCCAGCAGGACATCCACGCCCTGCTCCAATTTATCCCGAATTACCTTCATGGAGGTCCCGTAGTAATTCCCATTGTACTCGGCGTACTCCAGGAATTCCCCCCGCCGGATGCGGGCCTGGAATTCCTCCCGGGTGACAAAGTTATAATCCTTCCCGTTAACTTCTCCTGTCCGGGGTGCCCGGGTGGTGAAGGACACGGAGAAATGAATCTCCGGCCGCTGGGCCAAAACCTGGCTAATCACAGTATTCTTGCCTACACCGGAAAAGCCGGAGAGCACGATCAGCGTACCTTTCTGCTTCATTCTTCTTCCTCTCCTGCTGCCTCTTCGCGTCCGTTCAGGCGGCCTGCCACCGTTTCCGGCTGCAACGCGGAGAGGATGATATGGTCACTGTCGGTGACCAGGACCGCCCGGGTGCGGCGGCCGTAGGAGGCATCAATCAGGTTTCCCCGTTCCCGCGCCTCCTGGACCATACGCTTGATGGGCGCTGAGTCCGGGCTTACCACAGCCACCAGCCGATTGGCGGATATCATGTTTCCGAACCCAATATTGATGAGTTTCACCGGGGTCCCTCCCTGTTACTCAATGTTCTGGACCTGCTCGCGAATCTTTTCGATTTCGCCCTTAATCTCCACCACGATGCGGGACATCTCCACATCGCTGCACTTGGAGCCGATGGTGTTGGCCTCCCGGTTGAATTCCTGGATCAGGAAGTCCAGCTTGCGGCCGATGGCGCCGCCCTTGGTCAACATCTCGTCCAGCTGGGACAGATGGCTGTGGAGGCGGACTGTCTCCTCATCCACGGCCACCTTGTCGGCAAAAATGGCGGCTTCAGTGAGGATACGGCTCTCGTCCAGCTGGGTGTTGGCCAGGACCTCCTCCATCCGCAGGCGGAGCTTTTCCCGGTATTCAGCCACGGTGGCAGGAGAGCGCTCCTCCACCTGGGCCAACAGAGTGGTGATACTGGCTGCCTTGGAGCGGACATCCTCGGCCAGCTTGGCCCCCTCCCGTTCCCGCATGGCATTGAAATCATTCAGGGCCATAGACAGGACCTGGACGATATCCCCGGCAAGTACATCCACATCTGCCTGCTCCTTTTCCACCAGGAACACATCGGGGAACCGGGACAGGAGGGAAACGGAGATGTCATCCCGCAAGCCGTAGGTATCCCGCATCTGAATCAAAGCATTGTAGTATCCGTCAGCCACTGGCTTGTTCAGTGTCACGTCCACCTTATCAGCCGCCGTGCTGTCGATGGTCACAAATACATCCACCTTGCCCCGGCCCACGCTCTTCTGGACCTGAGACTTGATGGTCTCCTCGGCAAAGACATACAGCCGGGGGATCTTCACGGAGCAGTCCAGGTACCGGTTGTTCACGGACCGGAGCTCCACGGTAATGGCACGATCATGGAGGACAGCCTCGCCCCGGCCATAGCCCGTCATACTTCGTATCAAGAAAAACACCTCATTTATTGTTGTCAGTGGGCCCTCCGTCCGGGCCGGAGTTCAGACCGCGTCAGTGACAGGAATCACACAGGCAGTTCATGCAGTACAGCGTGGTACAAATGGTACACAGGTCGTTGTTCCCGCCGAAGTTGCCCCGGTTCATTGTGCTGTTCATGCTGTTCATGGCCTGGCGGTACTCCATATTGTTGGGATCCATGCTGCAGGCCGTCCAGAAATTCTGGCGGGCGTCGTCCAGCCAGCCCCGGCGATAGGACACCATACCCATGAGGTAATACCACTCGGCGGTGCTGCTCTGGGAGGAGCGCAGGACGCGCTCGGCCTCTGCCAGATTGTTCTGGTTGATGAGCTGACGGACCCGGGCATACTGGGGCCCTCCCTGGCTGTAGCCGCCGCTCTGCTGATATCCCCCGCCGTAACCGGTTCTGCCGGAGCCGGAGGACTGATAGCCGCCACCCTGGGTGCGCATCTTCACGATGGCATCGTAAGCCTCGTTGACTTCCTTCATCTTTGCCTCGGCCAGGTCAGCCAGGGGGTTGTTGGCATAGTTGTCCGGGTGATACTTCTTCACCAGTTCCCGGTAGGCCTTCTTGACCTCCTCATCGCTGGCGGAAGCACTGACGCCCAACACGGCATAGGGATCGTTCATAGTATAGTCTCCTTGTAATTGGTTGGTTATTTCTGTTTCTTTCTCCACTGGCCGGTAAAGACCGCCTCTTCCACCGACGGGAGTCCCGTGTGGAGGATATGGCCCAGAAGGCTCTCCCACTCCCCCCAGTCCAGGAGAGAGTAGGCGGTATCTGCAATCCCGAGGGAGGCATGAAGGGTCTCTCTCAGGTGGTCTTTCTGCTCTGGAGCCTCCTGTCCGTACCGGGCCAAGACAGGGTTATAGCTGCCGGTCTCCCGGTCCTCCTCCAGGTCATCCCAGGCATCGACCAGGTAGATCCATCGACCCACATGGTAGAGGAGCTGACTGACAGCGCTGGCCCTGGCAGCCGGTTCCAGTTCGGTAGCCGCCCCCTGCAGAATTCGTGCAAAGGTATCCGCCGGGCGGTCCAAGGAAGGAACCTTGTCCTCCTCCAGTTGACGGAGTTCCTCCAGACAGGCCTGCACCGTCCGGTCAAAGGCAGGGCGGAGAGCTGCTGCCTTTTCGTAGTGCCCTCTGAGTGCCAGGCAGGCCGTTTTTCCCCCCAGCCGTTCTTTCCAGTCACCGTCCCGGATGGAGTCCTGCAGCTTCCACCAGGTGAGGATCACACTGGCATCGGCCGCCGCCTCCAAGGCAGGGTTGACGGTCCAGCAGTCCTTCTTTTTCCAGGGTTTGATGGGGCAGGTCTGCGGAACAAGTTCACAGGCCTCCTCCGGCTTTGCCAACAGGATGGCCAGGAAGACAAAGTCGTAGTTCAGGATCGTCTGCGCCCGGCGCCCGTATCGCTCTCCCAGGGTGCGGCACAGGCCGCAGTAGACCCCCTGGTAGCGCCGGGCGTCCTCTGGCTCCAGCACGCTGGTGACAGCTCTTACGTACCCGAACATGCCCGTTTGATCTCCACGATGTGGAAACGCAAACCGTTGGTCTTCTTCATATAACGGTCCCAGCCGACGGCACCAAGGATGCCCACCGCAAAACCGGCAAAGGCCATGATGACCTGGAGCCCCTCCCCCATTGCCATGCCAACGGCCACAAAGTAGAAGGCCATGGCAAAGACCAGCGGCAGGATGTACACGATAGCGGCCGTCTTGAAGAATGTCGCATTTTCACTGCGGACCTTGACTACATCGCCCTTTCCGGCCTGCACATCGTTGAAGGCCACCACGACGGTGTGGGTATTGGTCATCATCTTTTCACAGCCGGCGCAGTCCGAACAGCTGTGGGCGGCGCCGCAGGCAGTCTCCCGCTCCACGGCGATCTGCGCCATGCCGTTCTCCAACACCTGTTTTACCACTGCGAGTTGTTCCATTTATATTCCTCCATTCTGCCGACTCAGCGGCACAAACAGATCATTCTATCACATTTTTCACGTCCGGGTCAGATGCAGGGCCACGCTGTAATTGGTCCCTATGACGCCGATGTCTTTCGCATCCTCTTTCAGCGAAACCACAGCAGGCACTCTCAGGAGTCCGTTCCCCGGTTTCACATCGGACAAATCCACATTCACCGAGATGTCGGCGGACTTCAGCTTATTGACCTGGCCGGGGATGCCCCGGACCCAGACATAGAGCTCAGAACTCACCAACTCGGCGGTATAGCCCTCCGGCACATTGGTAAGTTCGATATTATGGGTTGCAAGCTGACGGCTGGTCAGCTTATCTATGGAGACCGAGACCGAAGCATAGCCAATGGTCCCCCAAGGAGTCACGTCATCGGGCAGGAGAATCGGGAAGGAATAGGATGTATCCCCATACACCTGGCCCAGGTCGATGGTGCCCAGATTGATGGACGCTGGAATGTCAGCCCCGGGCTCCGCCTCCACTGTCACGTAGGCGGGTTTGATCTTGCAGGACACATCGCCGGCCGTGGCGCCGCCGCCGTCCTGGAAAGTGACCTCCAGGGGGATCTTGACCACCTGCCGAACGGGCACGGTGATCTCCACCTCGGTGGCGTTGCTGGTGATATTCTCCAGATCTCCCACCGGAACGCCGTTCTCATCCATAAAGACCACGGGGACCTTCTGGGAAATGGTGCTGCTGACAGAATCGCCCCCCACCTGGGCCTGGGCGTAGGCAATCCTGGCCAGGCCCTCTTCCGGCCCGGTCAGTTTCAGCTCCGCCGGCTGGGTAGTCACAGTACCGGCCATACAGTTCTCCGCATTGGTGCCGATGAACTCACCCCGGACCGAAATCGTCTTCGTCTTTTTCTCCGCCACGGTAACCGTAGCCTGCATCTCTTTCCAGCCGGAAACCGAGACATTATCTGTATTCACATGGGCGGGATAGACCGTCTTCACGCTCAGTTCGTACTCACCCGGCTCAGTGATGGAAGACACATCCACCACCAGAGAGACGTTCTTCTTGTCCAGCTTCATGAGGGTCTTTTTCTTGCCGGTAACTTTCAGGTTCATGACGTCCGGGTCAATGTCGGTCACCATCAAGTCTGCGTCCTCCAGCACTTCCTCCCCCTGGATTTCCACCGAAAGGTCCCGAAGGGTAGCGGTACCCGTGGGATTCTCCACATTGATGACATAAAACCACAGGACGAAGGCGAGAAGGATGGCAAGGGCAATGTTCACCACCTTACGGTTTTGCCGGGTGTTATTCACGGTTCTCCACCTCCCCCTTGCCGGAACCGCCAGGCCCGCTTGTGGCCCTTGTCAGCCCCTGCATCTTCCCGGGGCAACAGTTCATTGCGCAGGACACGGCCCAGGGTCTCCGGCGACAGGTGCCGGCGCAGGTTCCCGTTGACCATCACGGAGATGGCCCCGGTCTCCTCCGAGACGATGGCCACCACGGCGTCAGACCGCTCCGTGATGCCCAGACCTGCCCTGTGGCGCATGCCCAGTTCCTTGCTCAGGTTCATCCGTTCCGACATGGGCAGCATACAGCCTGCGGCGACAATCTTGCCGCCGCGGACCACCACCGCGCCGTCGTGAAGCGGTGCCTTGGGAAAGAAGAGATTCTTCAGCAGCTCACTGGTGACAGAGGACGAGAAGGAGGTGCCGGAAGAGATTACGTTGGTCAAATCGTTATCCCGTTCAAAGACCATGAGGGCGCCCACCTTGTTCTTGGACATCTCCCCGTAGGCCTCCACCGTCTCATCGATGGCGGTCTCCAGATCACTTGCCGGGCCGTTGCTGCGGAAAACCCGATAGATATCATTGCTGCCGATTCGCTCCAGGAAGCGGCGAATCTCCGGCTGGAAGATGATGACCAGCGCCAGAAGGCCCAGTTCCACAGCTTTCCGCAGCACGAAGTTGATGGCGTTCAGGTTGAACTGGTAAGACACCCACATGACCACAAAAATGAGCAGCAGGGCTTTGACTACCTTTGCCGCATTGCTCCGCTGAAGGATATTGATACCCTTGTAGATCAGATAGGACAGAATCGCGATATCGATAACATCGGAAAGGGTTATCAGGCGCAGGTACCCGATGGCCGTAGTGATGTAATGAATAATCGTCATAGGGACCTGACACCTCCTGTCTGAACAAGCAATTTTCCCGCCGGGCAAGCAGCCGACAAAGATTCGATGGTAATTCAAGTTATTATACTGTATTTCCGCATCATTTACAACCCCGCCGGCCCAGGAATTTTCTGCATTTATCCCGGGGAAACGCCCCTCGGCAAAGCGCAGTGGTCATAGGACACTAATCCGAAAAAATTACCGAAAAACGGCGGCCGCGTGAAGGGTTGGCAAAAGAATACAAGGCACGCAAGATTGCGTGCCTTGTATTCTTTTGCTCGGCGTCCCTTTGAGGGGCTTACGCATCAGGGACAGGTCAATGGCCAATGAGGGTGCCTTATCCGGAGGTCACCTTCAAATCCACCCAGTTGCTTGTGGCGGTTTTGCCGGTGGCCTTATCCGTGACCACACAGCACACCTGTGAGCCGTCGTGGTCCGGTGTGGCATCCCAATAAATCAGCGTTGCCGTGGTGAATTCGTAGAAGTGCTCTGCACCGGTAAACTTTTCAATCTCATAGACGTGGCCGTCGTAGCCCCACTCCCACTGATATTCATAACTGCCGGAGCCGCCGGAGGCCGCCACGGTGAAGGTGCAGGAGCCCTTTTCTTTGACGGTGGCCGCCTTGGGCTGGGTGGAGATGGTCAGGGCAGGAGCCTTGACGGTCAGGGTGGCCCTGCCGGAGGTCACGGACTTGCCGTCTGCATCGGTGACAACGCAGTAATACTGATAGCCGTTGAGCGCACCACTGTCGCTGCCCACAGAGCCTATTCTCAAGGTCCCAATGGTCGCGCCTGAATAGCCGAACTTCACAAACGCGGTCGTCGCATCGGTAACAGCCTTGGCCATGCTGCCCGGGGCTACCACATACCACTGATAGGTGTACGGCTCCGTGCCGCCTGCGGCGGTCACGGTGAAGGTGGCCTTCTCGCCCTCGTTCACGGTCACATCCTTGGGCTTGGTAACGGCCAAAAAAGCCGCCGCCTCCTTGACGGTCAGGGTGGCCTTGCCGGAGGTTACGGACTTGCCGTTGGCATCCTTGACGATGCAGTAGAACTGGGTGTTGTTGTCATCGGTTACGGTGCAGAGCTTTGCGGTCAGGGTAGCGGTAGTGGTGTTGGCATAGAAGTCGCCGTCCTTCAGCGCAAAGTCACCGTTGGACTCGATATGATGCCACTCATAGGTATAGGGTGCCTTGCCCCCGGATGCCGTCACGCTAAAGGTAGCACTTTCGCCCATCTTCACGGTCACATCCTTGGGATCGGTGACGGTCAGATCAGCCACCGCCGCCTTGACGGTCAGGGTGGCCCTGCCGGAGGTCACGGACTTGCCATCGGCGTCGGTGACCACGCAGTAATACTGATTGCCGTTGAGGGTAGACGCAGCAGTCAGAGAATAGGTCTTGGTCTGACTGCCGGACGTAGTGCTTCCCTTATCCGTGCAGGTAAATTCGCTGCCGCTCCGGATGCCTTTCCACTGATAGGTATAGGGCTCCTTGCCGCCTGCAGCGGTCACGGTGAAGGCAGCCTTCTCTCCCTCGTTCACGGTCAGGTCCTTGGGATCGGTGACGGTCAGATCAGCCACCGCCGCCTTGACGGTCAGCGCAGCCTCCTCGGAGACCACGGTCTTGCCATCCGCGTCAGTGACAACACACCAGAAGCGGAAGCCATTCCAGCCGATGTCCATGTTCTTCATGGTCAGTGTGGGGCTGTTGGTGCCGAACTGCTGGGGCACCCCCGCATCCACACCCCGCCACTGATAGCTATAGGGGGTCTTGCCGCCGGAGGCCGCCACGGTGAACACTGCGCTCTCGCCACTCTGTACAGTTACCGCCTTGGGCTGCTGGGAGATGGTCAGCTCGGTCTGATTTCCTATGGTAAAGGTCTTTCTGGCGCTGTTGTCCATCATGCGCACCAGAATGGTGGCCACCTCGCTCCGCATGATGCTGGAGGCGGGGCTGCAGACGAAGTTTGCGTTCACGCCCTGCACAACACCGGCACGATAGAGCTTATAGATGGCCCCGGCCTGGGGATGGGTCATAGGCACATCGGGGATGGCACCGTCGGCCACGCTGTTGATGGGGGCCAGTGCCGCATTGGGGAGGGCCCTGGCAAAGATCTCCATGTAGCCCGCCCGGGTGGCCGTGATTTCCCATGCGTAGTCCTTGGTGATGATGCCGTTGGTCCGGGCATAATCCACATAGGGCTGGTACCAGGGGGTGCCGTTTTTCAGGGTGACAGCTCCGGTGGTATACTTCTGGTGCATGCAGGCGGCCAGCTTCACCGCCTCCATATAGGTGAGATTGTCGTTGGGCGCGTAGGTGGTGGCGCTCTTGCCGTTGACCAGCCCCAGCGCCACCGCCTTGTTCACGTCAGTGGCATACCACGCGCCGGCCGGTACGTCGGTAAAGTTGGCCGCCAGCACTGTGCCGGGCAGCAGAGAGACCGCCATGGCCAGCGACAGAAGGACACTCAGGATCCTTCCTCTTCTTTTCGTCATAAAAAAGCCTCCTTTTAAGTTGGTCGCAAACACAGATACGACGAGGGTGAGGCGTTTGATTGCCCCCTCTGTGTGCTTGCACAGCAGATACCTCAGAGGCAGATACCTCAGAGGCAGATACCTCAGAGGCAGATACCTCAGAGG
>JABUSR010000231.1 GCA_021442645.1 Ruminiclostridium sp. | reverse complement strand
CTTCACTTATCTAAAACCTCCTTGTTACTTCTTCGTGATGCGGTCGCCAAACCTTCACCGCCGTAACATGTAGGTTTTATTTTGCCTTTTTTATCCACCCCTGGTATGAACCAGGGGCTTTGTTATGCCTAAAGGCAACAGGAAAAGGAGCCCTCCGAAAACTCGGCGGGCTCCTTATCGCATACTACTCTGTTACTGCCAGTCCACCCAGTCCATATTGGGCTTAGATAGAAAATACTCTGCGCTGGCATCGGGAATCTCGTAATACTCGTCGGCCACTTCAAAGGGATTAAAGCCGTCCTTTTTCCAAAAGTCCTCAATGGCAGCCTCTGCCTCATCGGTGTCAATGGTGGGGTCGTCAAAGTAATTGACCAAGGTGTTCATATAGGCCAGCATCCGGTCTGCCCGGGCACTGTACTCCGTATCGATGCGGTACTCCCTGTTCATACAGCCGCGGAACTGGATGGCAGTGTCCTTATCGTGCACCACGGTCAGGAACATGTGGAAGATGAGCCCCAGCCCGCCTAGGTTGTAATACCCGTTGTACTTCATCAGATCCTGGGGCTCCTTAATCTCAGGGCAGGCAAACATACTCTCAGGCATCTTTCCCCCATTTTCCGCCTTGACCTTTTCCGCCTGATTCCAGGGCACACAGTCCACCGCCATATAGCGAGACATCCAGCCCTGCACCATGGCTTCCGCCTCTTCCAGAGATGTATAATGCTTGAAGGTCGTCTCATGGCGGTCATTGCCGCTCATGGCCTGCATCAGAACAAAAAAGCGATCGTTCATACTGGTTCTCCTTTGTTAGTTTCAATCATCCACCCGGACGCCCAGCATCCGGACTTCCGGCTCCAATTTCACGCCGGTCTGCTCCATAACAGTCTTCCGAACCAGACGAATCAGATCCAGAATGTCCTGGCAGGTGGCATTGCCCCTGTTAATCAGAAAGCCTGCGTGCTTCTCCGACACCTGGGCCCCGCCCACTGCGGTCCCCTTCAGGCCGCACTGCTCGATGAGGCCCCCAGCGAAGTGGCCCTCAGGCCGCTTAAAGGTACTCCCGGCACTGGGATACTCCAGAGGTTGCTTGTCCCGACGGCGTTGCGCCAAGTCGGCCATTTTGGCCCGGATCTCAGCCTGCTCCCCCCTGCGGAGCTCCAAACGCACCCCGGTAATGAGCCAGGGAAGCCGGGCAAACACACTATGGCGGTAGCCAAGCTCCAGCTGATCCTTCTCTAGGCCGCGGCATTCTCCCCGCTCATCCAAGCAGTCTGCGGAACGGACCACTTGGACCAGTTCTCCGTCGTAAGCGCCGGCATTCATGAACAGGCCGCCACCCATGGTTCCGGGGATCCCGTGGGCGAATTCCAAGCCGGTCAGGCCATGGTCTGCCGCAAAATTGGCCGCTTGGGCCAGGGTAACGCCTGCGCCCACATAGAGCGTAGTCTCCCCCTCCAGCCGGAGTTCGGTGATCCCTCCGGCAATCTTGATGACAAACTCGTCCACCCCCCGGTCAGACACCAGCAGGTTCGACCCCTTGCCCAGAAAGAAGGGGCGGATTCCTTCCTCTCCGGCCAGCTTCAGGATAACGGACAGTTCCTCCATGCTCCCGGGGCAAGCCATCAGTGCTGCGGGCCCACCCACCTTAAAGGATGTGTGGCGGCTCATAGGCTCCTGCTGCCGCAGTTCCAACCGTGGCAGTGCTGTCAGCAATTTTTCTCGGAGTGATCCGAAGCGATCCATGGAATCCCTCCATCTCATGCATAATTTCATCGTGTTGTTTTTATTATAGCAGATTTACCCCGAAAAAAGTAGTCTTTTCTCTCCTGGCCGGGAATTTCCCGCCGAGGCCCATAGGCAAGACCGGCTGCGGGTGTTCCGCAACCGGTCTTAACGTTTGGTAACGACTTACTCGTCAAAGGAGATGGAGACAACTTCATCTTCCTCAAATCTCATATCGTCTTCTACAAAGTCCATGCCCAGGGGGGTAGTTTCTTCCTCAAAGCCCTCCTGCTCCTGCAGGTCGGCAACCGCCGCAGCAACCGCCGCATAGGCGGCCCCTCTGCCTGTCTCACTCTGGCTGTTCCCCTCTTCTCTGGGGTTCACCTGGCGGTACATGGCAAGACCGGAACCGGCGGGAATGAGCTTGCCAATGATGACATTCTCCTTCAGGCCAATCAGGTGGTCCACCTTGCCCTTGATGGCGGCCTCGGTGAGGACCTTGGTGGTCTCCTGGAAGGAGGCGGCAGACAGGAAGGAGTCCGTAGCTAGGGAGGCCTTGGTGATGCCCATCAGCAATGTAGTGGCGGTGGGGACGATCAGCTCGCCGCCGTCCTCGCGGGTCTCTCCCGCCTCGATTCGGGCTTCCACCGCTGCTTTGGCATCCAGATACTCTAGGAGTTCCACAGTAGCGCCGGAGAGGAGTGTGGAGTCTCCTGCCTCCTCCACCCGGACCTTCCGCATCATCTGGCGGACGATGATCTCGATATGCTTATCGTTGATGTCAACACCCTGCTGACGGTAGGGCTTCTGGACCTCTCGAATCAGGTAGTCGTGGACAGCGTCCACGCCGCGGATCCGCAGGACCTCGTGGGGAGACAGTGCGCCTTCCGTGAGCTGATCTCCCTTGTTCACCCGGTCGCCATCCTTGCAGCGGATGCCAGCACTGTAGGGCAGAGGATAGGTGACCGTCTCACCGTCGTCCCCAGTGATGGTGACGTTGCAGACGGTGACGCGCTTGCTCTCCTCCATAGTCACTCGGCCACTAATCTCTGCCAGCTGGGCCATCTTCTTTGGTTTGCGTGCCTCAAACAGTTCCTCAACACGGGGAAGACCCTGGGTAATATCGCCGCCGGCAACGCCGCCGGTATGGAATGTACGCATGGTCAACTGGGTACCGGGCTCGCCGATAGACTGGGCCGCAATGATACCGACAGCCTCGCCCTCGCCCACAGGCTCGCCGATGGCCAGGTTGATACCATAGCACTTGGAACAGACGCCGGCACGGGCACGGCAGGTCAGGACGGACCGAATCTTCAGGCTGGTGATTCCGTGCTTCTCCAAAATCTTGGCATCGTCCATGGACAGCATGTGGTCCTTGGTGAAGAGCAGCTCTCCGGTGTTGGGATCCACCACATCTTGGACGGGGTAGCGGCCCTTAATCCGCTCAGCGAAGGTCTCGATTACCTGGGCGTTCTCGCTGATCTCGCTGACTTCAATGCCATCTTCCACGCCGCAGTCCTTTTCGCGGATGATGACCTCCTGGGAAACATCCACCAGACGACGGGTCAGATAACCCGAGTCGGCAGTACGAAGAGCGGTATCGGCCATGCCCTTACGTGCACCTCTGGAGGAGATGAAATACTCCAGAACAGACAGGCCTTCACGGAAGTTCGCCTTGATAGGAATCTCAATGGTACGGCCGGAGGTATCGGCCATCAGGCCGCGCATACCGGCCAGCTGACGAATCTGTGCCATAGAACCACGGGCACCGGAGTCGGCCATCATGAAGATGGGGTTGTAACGGTCCAGACCATCCTGTAGGGCGTCGGTGATATCCTTGGTGGTCTTCTCCCAGGCCTTGACCACCAGACGATAGCGTTCTTCATTGGTCAGGAAGCCGCGCTTGAACTGCCGCTCGATCTTGACGATTTCCTTCTCGGTCTCCTTGATGAGGAGGTACTTCCTCTGGGGGACGGTCATATCATAGATTGAAACGGTCAGGGAGCCTACAGTGGAATAGTGATAGCCCCGGGCCTTGATAATATCCAATACTTCGGCAGACTTGGTGAAGCCGTGGGCGGCGATACACTTGTCGATGATTTTGGATAGTTGCTTCTTGCCGCAGACGAAGTTGATTTCAGGCTCGAAGAGCTGGTCGGGGTCCTGGCGGTCCACAAAGCCGAGATCCTGGGGGATACCCTCGTTGAAGATGAGGCGGCCGACCGTAGTACGGACCAGCTTAGTGCACTCCTCGCCGTTGACCTCGGCGGTCATCCGGACCATGATAGGCACATGCAGGTCCAGCTCGCCCTCGTCATAGGCCAGCAGAGCCTCATCGGGGCCGGAGAAGGCGTGGAGGACTTCCCCGGGCAGCTCGTCGGTACCGGCCACCCGGCGGACCTCATACCCAGAGGTGGGCAGGATACGGTCTGGGGTCTTCACCCAGATGCGATCCTGCTCGGCAATGGTCTCTGCATCCAAAGCAGCCGCAGCCTCTGCTACGGAGTCATAAACGTAGGCGGGATCGGGCAACAGATCCTTCTCATAGGTCAGGTAGTAGGAACCCAGGATCATGTCCTGCGTAGGAACAGCCACGGGGGCACCGTCCTGAGGACGGAGCAGGTTATTGGCGGATAGCATCAGAATGCGGGCTTCGGCCTGAGCCTCTGCGGACAGGGGCACATGGACAGCCATCTGGTCTCCGTCGAAGTCTGCGTTAAATGCCGTACAGACCAGGGGGTGGAGCTTGATGGCACGGCCTTCCACCAGGACAGGTTCGAAGGCTTGGATGCCCAGTCGGTGCAGGGTCGGTGCACGGTTCAGCATGACAGGGTGCTCCTTGATGATGAAATCCAGGGCATCCCAGACCTCTGCACGGCCCCGGTCCACCATCTTTTTGGCAGACTTGATGTTGTTAGCCAGGCCGTCCTCCACCAGCTTCTTCATAACGAAGGGCCGGAAGAGCTCGATGGCCATCTCCTTGGGCAGGCCACACTGATAAATCTTCAGCTCAGGGCCAACCACGATAACGGAACGGCCGGAGTAGTCCACGCGT
Organism: Ruminiclostridium sp.; assembly: GCA_021442645.1. Lineage (GTDB taxonomy): Bacteria > Bacillota > Clostridia > Oscillospirales > Oscillospiraceae > Evtepia. The sequence goes on along the minus strand of JABUSR010000231.1, from coordinate 20,040 downwards.
TTGCCCAGTAGGTTCTGACGGAAGCGGCCCTGCTTGCCCTTGAGCATATCGGACAGTGACTTCAATGCGCGGTTGTTGGCACCAGTGACAGCACGGCCGCGGCGGCCGTTGTCGATCAGAGCGTCCACGGCCTCCTGAAGCATGCGCTTTTCATTGCGCACGATGATGTCAGGGGCGTTGAGCTGGATTAGTCTCTTCAGACGGTTGTTTCTGTTGATGACCCTGCGATACAGATCGTTCAGGTCAGAGGTGGCGAAGCGGCCACCATCCAGCTGGACCATGGGGCGGATTTCAGGGGGGATTACAGGCAGCACGTCGATGATCATCCACTCTGGCTTGTTGCCGGAGAGGCGGAAGGCGTCCACCACTTCCAGCCGCTTGACGATTCTGGCCTTCTTCTGGCCAGAGGAGTGCTGAAGCTCCTCTCGGAGCTGGACAGACAGTTCTTCCAAGTCGATGTCAGCCAGCAGCTTCTTGACAGCCTCAGCACCCATTCCGGCATCAAAGTCGTCCTCATACTTTTCCCGCAGATCCCGGTATTCCTTCTCTGTGAGGATCTGATTCTTGCTTAGCGGTGCATATCCGGGATCCGTGACGATGTACGCTGCAAAATATAGGACCTTCTCCAGGATACGGGGGGACAGATCCAACAACAGGCCCATACGGGAGGGGATTCCCTTGAAATACCAGATGTGAGACACCGGAGCAGCCAGTTCAATGTGGCCCATACGCTCACGGCGGACATTGGCCCGGGTGACCTCGACGCCGCATCGGTCGCAAATCTTGCCCTTATAGCGAATTTTCTTATACTTGCCGCAGTGGCACTCCCAGTCTTTGGTGGGGCCAAAAATCCGCTCGCAGAACAGGCCGTCCCTCTCGGGCTTCAGGGTGCGGTAGTTGATGGTCTCGGGCTTTTTGACCTCGCCAAAGGACCAGTCACGGATTTGCTCCGGGGAAGCGATACCAATACGAATGGCGTCAAATTCAGCATAACTCATATATTCATCGTCCTCCCTTTTTTATTCCATATTCCGACCGTCGCCGTAGTCGTCTTCGACGTCAAAGCTCATGCTGCCGCCCACGGCAAGGTCGTCATCGTCGTCGGCCTCCTTGAAGGTATAACCAGCAGCAGAGAACTGTGCATCCTCATTATAGGCATCGCGGCGGGACTCGTAGTAGTCATCGTCACGAATCTGATTGATGTTCTGGTAGGTATCTTCTTCATCGTCACGCAGCTCAATTTCCTCGCCCTGAGCGTCCAGGACCTTGATATCCAGGCAGAGTGCCTGCAGTTCTTTTACCAGGACCTTGAAGGACTCGGGGATACCGGGAGAGGGCACATTGTGACCCTTGACGATGGATTCGTAGGTGCGGACACGGCCGGTCACGTCGTCGGATTTGACCGTAAGGATCTCCTGCAGGGTATAGGCTGCACCATATGCCTCCAGGGCCCAGACTTCCATCTCGCCGAAGCGCTGGCCGCCGAACTGGGCCTTGCCGCCCAGAGGTTGCTGGGTGACCAGGGAGTAGGGGCCAGTGGACCGGGCGTGGATCTTATCGTCCACCAAATGGTGCAGCTTCAGGAAGTACACGTAGCCAACCGTAACGGGGTTGTCAAACATCTCGCCGGTACGGCCGTCGTAGAGCTTGGTCTTGCCGTCAGCTAGACGCAGGCGGCCCTCCTGTCTCCAGATTAGGACCTGGCGCTCATCGGCCATTTCCTCGGGGGACAGGGCGCGGATGTCGCTGCCGTCCTCCAGCATCAGATAGAGCTGCTTACCAGCGATGGTCTCGTTGGGATAGACCTCACGGAACAGCCCGGCCTGGGCGATAAGTTCCATGATATCCTTCTCGTCGGCGCCGTTGAAGACGGGGGTAGCCACCTTCCAGCCCAGTGCCTGGGCAGCACGGCCCAGATGGACCTCCAGCACCTGACCGATGTTCATACGGGAGGGCACGCCCAGGGGATTCAGGACAATGTCCAGAGGGGTGCCGTCGGGCAGGAAGGGCATATCCTCCTGGGGCATAATCCGGGAGACAACACCCTTATTACCGTGGCGGCCGGCCATCTTATCGCCCACGGAGATTTTTCTCTTCTGGGCGATGTACACACGGACCACCTGGTTCACACCAGGGCCCAACTCATCGCCCGCCTCGCGGGTGAAGACCTTCACGTCCACGATGATACCGCTGGCGCCGTGAGGCACCTTCAGGGATGTGTCGCGGACTTCTCTCGCCTTCTCGCCGAAAATGGCCCGCAGCAGCCGCTCCTCTGCGGTCAGGTCGGTCTCTCCCTTAGGGGTGACCTTGCCAACCAGGATATCGCCGGCACGGACCTCGGCCCCCACGCGGATGATGCCGCGCTCGTCCAAATCCTTCAGAGCCTCATCGCCCACGTTGGGGATATCACGGGTGATCTCTTCGGGACCCAGCTTGGTGTCACGGGCCTCAGTCTCATACTCCTCGATGTGGATGGAGGTAAACACGTCATCCTTGACCATGCGCTCGTTGAGCAGGATGGCGTCCTCGTAGTTGTAGCCTTCCCAAGTCATGAAGCCCATCAGTATGTTCTTGCCCAGAGATATCTCACCCTGGCTGGTGGAGGGGCCATCGGCGATGACATCGCCCTTCCGGACCCTCTCGTGGAGGTTCACGATGGGACGCTGGTTGATGCAGGTACCGTGGTTAGACCGCAGGAACTTGATGAGCGGATACTCTACAACATCGCCCCGGTCATAGCGGACAGTGACCTTAGTAGAGGAGACGAAGGTCACCTCACCGTCGTCCTCAGCCAAAACGGTAATCTCGGAGTCAATGCAGTTCTTGTGCTCCATGCCGGTGGCCACGATGGGAGCCTGGGTGGTCAGCAGCGGCACAGCCTGGCGCTGCATGTTTGCACCCATCAGGGCACGGTTGGCGTCGTCGTTTTCCAAGAAGGGAATCATGGCCGTTGCAATGGAGACCATCATCTTGGGGGACACGTCAATATAGTCCACCTTTTCCCGATCCACCTCAATAATCTCATTGCGGTGGCGGCAGGTAATACGGGCGTTGGCCAGGCAGCCGTTTTCGTCCAGGGGCTCCGTGGCCTGGCCCACCATGAATTCGTCCTCGATGTCGGCGGTCATATAGACTACCTCATCGGTGACAAAGCCGGTAGCCTTATCCACCTTGCGATAGGGGGCCTCAATGAAGCCATACCGATTGATGCGGGCATAGGTCGCCAGATAGGAAATCAAGCCGATGTTGGGACCTTCTGGCGTCTCAATGGGGCACATACGGCCGTAGTGGCTGTAGTGGATGTCTCGAACGTCAAAGGATGCTCGGTCACGGGACAAACCGCCGGGACCGAGAGCAGACATACGGCGCTTATGGGTCAGCTCAGCCAAAGGATTGGTCTGATCCATGAACTGGGACAGCGGGGAGGATCCGAAGAACTCTTTGATGGCTGCTGTAACCGGGCGAATATTGATGAGGGACTGGGGTGTGACCACATCCAGGTCCTGGATGGTCATGCGCTCCCGGATGACACGCTCCATTCGGGAGAAACCGATGCGGAACTGGTTCTGGAGCAGCTCACCCACACAGCGCAGACGGCGGTTTCCCAGGTGGTCGATGTCATCGGGGGTGCCCACGCCGTGGGACAGAGAGCACAGGTAGTTGATGGAAGCCATCATATCGTCTACGATGATATGCTTGGGAATCAAATCGTCCTTGCGCGCCTGAACAGCTTCCTTTAGGCCCTCTTTGTCCCCTGCAAACTGATCCAGCAACTCGCACAGGACCTCAAATCGAACCTTCTCAGTGATACCGCATTCCTCGGGGGCGAAATCCACGAAGTGAGACATTTCCACCATGCGGTTGGAGAAGATTTTCACCATCGTGCCCTCCACATCTACGGTGGTCTCACCGACGCCGTGGTTCTCCAGTTCCTGAGCCTTCTCCCGGCTCAGAACCTCCCCCGCCTCGGCGATAATCTCACCGGTACGGGGATCGGCCACGGGCACAGCCAGCTTCTGTCCTGCAAGGCGGGGCCACAGGGACAGCTTCTTGTTGAACTTGTAGCGGCCCACAGCGGATAAATCGTAGCGACGGGGGTCAAAGAAGAGGGAGTTGATAAGGGTCTCCGCAGAATCCAGCGTGGGAGGCTCACCGGGGCGGAGCTTCCGGTAGATTTCCAACATGGCCTCTTCCCGGGTCTTGCAGGTGTCCTTCTCTAGGGTGGAGACCAGCAGAGGCTCCTCGCCGAACATCTCCAGAATCTCCGCATCTGTCTGGGGACCCACAGCGCGGATCAGGCAGGTAACGGGCAGCTTGCGGTTTTTATCGATTCGAACGTTAAAAACGTCGGACAAATCGGTCTCGTACTCCAGCCATGCGCCGCGATAAGGGATTACGGTGACCGCATAGGTAATGTTGTCGGCCTTGTCCGCATTTCTGGCGTAATATACACCGGGGGATCGGACGATCTGGGAGACAATCACGCGCTCCGCACCGTTGATAACAAAGGTACCGCCCCTGGTCATCAGGGGAAAATCTCCCATGAAAATCTCCTGCTCCTTAATTTCCTCGGTCTCTGTGTTGCGCAGGCGCACACGGACCTTTAAGGGTGCTGCGTACGTAGTGTCGCGGGCCTTACACTCCTCTACAGAGTACTTGGGCTTTTCATCCATGGTGAAGTCGATGAAGGACAGCTCCAGGTTTCCCGCGTAGTCGCTGATGGCTGCAACATCGCGGAAGACCTCCTGGAGACCAGTCTCCAGGAACCACTGGTAGGAATTCTTCTGAATCTCCAGCAGATTGGGCATATCCAGTACTTCTTCATGGCGGGCAAAACTCTTGCGAAGGGTCTTGCCAAAGTATACGTCCTTTACCATTGCTATTGACCAGTCCTTTCGTTGAAAAAGGTTCTATGTTTTTTTGATCGCACGGATGCGTGTTAAAAATTTTCCTTTGACTGTTGTCTTTTTCTCTGGTTTCTGCTATACTATTCTCAAGATGGATGGGTGTGCCGTCTCATCCCGAAGATAATATCGATATATTATATCATCTGCGCCGAAAAAAGTCAATCTTTTCTTTGGCGTTTTTTGTTTTTTCATAGCAAAAGCCGTGGGCCGATTTCCGGTCCACGGCTTTTGCATCCGTTCTGTTACTTGCACTTGGTTGCGTAGGCGATGATGACATCAGCGCAGGCATCCTTGCCGATGGGACTGCTGTTCAGGGTCAGATCATAGTTGGACAGGTTGCCCCACTTATCCCGGGTCAGATAGTGGTAATAGGACTCCCGGGCCGCATCGGAGTGGTGCACCCGGCGCAGGGCCTGCTCCCGGGTCTCCTCAAAGGTCTCCATGGCATACTTGACCTTGTCCTCCTCTTCTGCGTAGACAAATACGTTCACCACATTGGGGAAGTCCCGCAGGATATAGTTGGCACCGCGGCCCACGATGATGCAGGGGCCCTCCTTGGCGATTTTTCGAATGGTCTGGGCCTGGGCCATAATGGCCTTGTCATAGGCAGAAGCCCCGGAGTTGGGCATAAGCCAGTTGAAAAGGCTTCTGGCTCCGGAAGCCTCCTCGGTATCATGGATCATCTCCTCGCTGAATCCCGTTTTCTCGGCAGTCAGACGGATGATGTCCTTGTCATAGTAAGGGATTCCAAGAAGCTCAGAAAGTCTCTTGGCAATGGTGCGGCCTCCGGCGCCGTATTCACGGCCGATGGTAATGACGCTGTTAAATTCGCTCACAACGATTCCTCCTTATACGGTCACTTTTGCCCGTTATTTCCATTTTCTAATCTTGGCGCACAGGGCATCTTCAGCCTGCATGAGGGTCTCCTCTACGTCGATCCCCCAGACATCTAGGCACTCAGCCGCTGCCCAGTCTACCTCTTGGAATCCCAGCATATCGCAACAGAGTGTCCTGATATAATCATACCCGCAATTGCGGTGCAGGATGGGCCCGCCGCTGGTGGTGATATAGAACAGCCGATCGGCCTTGCACCGTCCCCGGGGGCGGCCGTCCTCGGTATAGTCAAAGGTCAGGCCGCAGACAGAAATCTGCTCCAGATAGCACCGCAGGAGTGCCGGAAACTGATACTCCCAATAAGGCGCGCCCACAACGACGAGGTCAGCCTCTGCAAACTGGCAGGCATACCGGAAGATAGGATCCGAAAATTCTCCCTTTTCCTCCAATTCATGGCGACGGGCAAGCCGGGCACTGTTAAGGGGCAGGATATCCTCATCATCTAGCACCAGTTCATCGATGGTAACATTCTCCATCTTCTCCACAATCTGCTCTAGGGCAGCTCGGCACAAACGCAGGGTACGGGAGGCCTCCCCCCGAACGCAACAGTTGATAAACAAAACCTTCATCGGACTCCTCCTCTCTTCCATACGCTCTACGGGGATTCTACCATACATTTCCCGACGGCGCAATACAAAGGAAGCCTCTGGCCGCGGAAAATCTCCATAATCTCTTTTCTAAGTGTCGGCGTCCTCTCTGAGTTCTCACTCCCCCCGACTTTCCCTTCTGCTTTCCCGTATCAACTTCTCTCTTCTCTTCGGTAAATTAGGAATCTGGTGACACTACCCCCGCCCAGCATAGGTCCTATATCCCCCACCAGTACCCCTCCGATTACCGGTAAACACTGTAGCCATTGGTCGTCCAATAGAAAGATGATATGAAAAAAGCGATGCTTGAAGTTGCTTCAAGCATCGCTTTTTTGTTCTGATTACACCAGCTGGATGATTGCCATCTCTGCCGCGTCACCCTTGCGGGGCCCCATGCGGACAATACGGGTGTAGCCGCCATCGCGGTTCATATACTTCTGGTTCGTCTCGGTGAACAGCTTGTGAGCAACGTCCTCCTTGGTGATGAATGCCAGAGCCTGGCGGTAAGCTGCCAGGTCATTCTTCTTTGCCAGAGTAATCATCTTCTCAGCCAGAGGAGCAACCTCCTTGGCGCGGGACACGGTGGTCTTAATCTGCCCGTTCTCCAGCAGATAGGTCACCATAGCTCTCAGCATAGCCTTACGCTGGTCAGAGGTCTTACCGAGCTTGCGGTTGTGGGACATGTTGTTCAACTCCCTTCGGTTATGATCGTTCGGGTCTTCTTCCGAACTGCGAGTCAATTGTCATCGCTGGCCAGGGACAGACCCATCATAGCCAGCTTGTTGATTACTTCTTCCAGAGACTTCCGGCCTAGGTTGCGGACCTTCATCATCTCGTCTTCGGTCTTGGAAATCAAGTCCTCAACGGTGTTGATGTTGGCGCGCTTGAGGCAGTTGAAGCTTCTGACCGACAGATCCAGTTCCTCAATGGTCATCTCCAGCACCTTATCGCGGATGTCGGGAGACTTCTCCACCACGGTAGACTTGCTGCCCATGGTTTCGCTGAGATCTGTAAAGAGCATAAAGTGGTCACAAAGGATCCGGGCACCCAGAGAAACGGCGTCCCGCGCCGCAATGGTACCATTGGTCCAGACTTCCAGCGTCAGCTTGTCGAAGTCGGTCAGGTCCTTCACGCGGGTGTTCTCCACGGTGTAGTTGACCTTCTTCACAGGGGTGTAGACAGAGTCAACCGGGATTACACCGATCACAGTCTGGGGGGTCTTGTTACGGTCTGCGGAAACATATCCTCTGCCATGGGACAGCGTCAGCTCCATGTTCAGTGTAGCATCAGGACCCAGGGTAGCGATAGGATGTTCCGGGTTGAGGATCTCAACCTCACTGTCGGCTTTGATGTCGCCGGCAGTGACCACACCCTCGCCAGAGGCCTCGATATACACCGTCTTAGTGCCTTCACTGTAGAGCTTTGCAATGATGCCCTTGACGTTCAGGACGATTTCGGTCACATCCTCCTTCACACCGGGGATGGAACTGAACTCATGCTGCACGCCTGCAATCTTAATGCTCGCAACAGCCGTTCCGGGCAGAGAAGACAGCAGGATTCGGCGAAGAGAGTTGCCTAACGTGGTGCCATAGCCGCGTTCCAAAGGTTCGACGATGCACTTGCCGTAGGAACTGTCTCCGGGCTTCTCGATACATTCGATACGCGGCTTTTCGATTTCTACCATATGTTACCCTCCTTTTTACGTCGGGTGGGCGCTATGCGCCCACCCTGTCGTTATTCTGTTTTTCTGCCGAGGGTAGCTTATTACTTGGAGTACAACTCGACGATGAGGTGCTCCTCGATAGGCATATCAATGTCTTCCCGGACGGGCATCTTGGAGACGGTACCCTTCAGGCTGTTCTTGTCGCGCTCCAGCCACTGGGGGGGCGTAACGATGACAGCATCCTCACCGGTCAGTCTCTTGAACTTCACAGAAGCCCGGCTCTTCTCAGCGACCTCGATAACGTCGCCGGGCTTAACCAGGAAAGAGGGGATGTTGACTCTGCGACCGTTCACGGTGAAGTGGCCGTGGTTCACCAGCTGACGAGCCTCACGGCGGGTCATGGCGAAACCCAGGCGATACACCACGTTGTCCAGGCGGCGTTCGACCAGAACCAGCAGGTTCTCGCCGGTCTTACCGGGCATACGGGATGCCTTCTCATAGTAAGAGCGGAACTGCTTCTCCAGAATGCCATAGACGAACTTGACCTTCTGCTTCTCAGTCAGCTGCATAGCGTACTCGCTCTTCTTCTTTCTCATCTGACCGCCGGGGTTACGATTGGTCTCCTTCTTGCTGTAACCCATAACGGTAGGAGAAATACCCAGTGCCTTGCAACGCTTGGCAATAGGCTGCATATTCTTTGCCATAGTTGTTTTTCTCCTTTCCTTCGATCAGACGCGGCGTCTCTTGGGGGGACGGCAGCCGTTGTGAGGAATGGGAGTCACGTCCTTGATCATGGTGACTTCCAGACCGACGGCCTGCAGTGCACGAATAGCTGCCTCACGGCCGGAACCGGGGCCTCTCACGTACACTTCCACGCTCTTCAGACCACAGGCCTCGATAGCGGCCTTTGCTGCGGTCTCAGCAGCAGTCTGAGCTGCGTAAGGAGTGGACTTTCTGGAACCACGGAAGCCCAGACCACCTGCGGATGCCCAGGACAGGGCATTGCCGTTGGTGTCGGTCACGGTGACCATAGTGTTGTTGAAGGAAGAGCGGATATGCACTGCGCCCTTCTCAATGTTCTTGCGTTCACGGCGTCTTCTGACGACCTTCTTCTTGGGGTTAGCCATAGCGATACTCCTCCTTTCTTACTTCTTCTTGTTTGCGACGGTACGCTTGGGACCCTTACGGGTACGAGCGTTGGTCTTAGAGCGCTGACCACGGACGGGCAGGCCCTTACGATGACGGATGCCGCGATAGCAGCCAATCTCGGTCAGGCGCTTGATGTCCATTGCCACGTTGCGGCGCAGGTCGCCTTCGACCATATAGTCGCGGCCGATGACCTCACGCAGAGCAGATTCTTCCTGCTCGGTCAGGTCCTTCACTCTGGTGTCGGGGTTGATGCCCGTTTCAGCCAAAATCTTGGATGCGCTGGTGCGTCCGATACCATAGATGTAGGTCAGACCAATCTCGATTCTCTTATTCTTCGGCAGATCGATGCCGGCAATTCTTGCCATACTTCTTCAGCGCCTCCTTCTTAACCTTGTCTCTGCTTATGCTTGGGATTTTCGCAAATGACCATGACTTTGCCCTTGCGCTTGATGATTTTACACTTTTCGCACATGGGCTTGACGGACGGTCTTACTTTCATAACTTTTACCTCCTGGAAGCCTGTTGCTTTACTTGGTGGATTTGCTGCGCCAGGTGATCCGACCCCGTGTCAGATCATACGGGGAAATCTGAACGGTAACTTTGTCACCCGGCAGAATACGGATGAAATTCATCCTGAGCTTTCCGGAAATATGAGCCAGAATGATGTGGTCATTTCCGATATCGACCCGGAACGTGGTGTTGGGCAGTGCCTCAACCACAGTCCCTTCCAGCTCAATCATGTCGCTTTTAGCCAAGCGTCATACCTCCTTAGTCTCACTGAACCTATTCCGGAAGGCGGCCAGCGCCCTCCTGATTTCACTGTCCAGCACCGGCTCGCCGTCTTTCATGCGGCCGGCAACCGGGTGCGTCCAGAGCCCCGCGGAAACAACGTGCTTTCGCCGTTTTTTCTTTGGAGTCTCAACTTTTCTGCTCTTACCGTCTGCCAGCCAGAGGAAATCTCCCTCAGCCCTTACGACCAGGAATACCATGTCCCTGTCATGGCCGGCGACAGAGCGTACCACGTCACCTTGTCGGTACGTCATACGCGCAGATCCCCCACTTGGGTGAGAATCTCAGGCTCACCCTTCGTAATGAGGATTGAGTTCTCATAGTGGGCTGCCAAGGTGCCGTCAGCCGTTCTTACAGTCCAGCCGTCACGCATGACCTTGACTCTCCAATCCCCTTGGTTCACCATGGGCTCCACTGCCAAGGTCATACCGGGAGCAAGCCGGGGGCCGTGGCCGGGTTTCCCATAGTTGGGAACTTCGGGAGATTCATGTAGATTGGCACCTACACCGTGACCAACATAGTCACGCACGATGGAGAAGCCGTGGGACTCCACGTACTCCTGAATGGCGTGAGATATGTCGCTTACCCGGTAACCGAAGCGGGCAAACTTCATCCCCTCCCAGAAAGACTGCTCGGTAACGGCAATGAGCTTCGCCGCCTCCTCGCTGATCTTTCCGCAAGGAAAGGTTGCCGCACAGTCACCGTGAAAGCCGCAAATGCAAGCGCCCACATCCACACTGACGATGTCACCTTCTTGGAGGACCAGATTGCTCGGGATTCCGTGGATGACCTCATCGTTTACCGAGATACAGGCGGAGCCGGGGAACCCGGCATAGCCCAGGAAAGAGGGCGTTGCGCCCTGGCTCTCGATAAACTTTCTAACTGCAGTATCTATTTCAAGAGTGGTCACGCCGGGACGTACCATTTTGCCCGCTAACTCGCGGGCCGCCGCGGTAATTTGTCCTGCTCGGCGCATCCCCTCAATATCTCTGGGTGACTTTAAGGTAATCATACTTAAAGGCCCAGTGCGTTCAGAATAGCAGTTGTGGTCTCAGCCACAGTGGGCTGATTGTCTACGGTTTTCAGCAGGTTTCTCGCTGCGTAGAAATCCTTTAAGGGTTCAGTTTCCTGATGATAGACGTTCAGTCTGTCACGGACGACCTCAGGCTTGTCGTCAGCCCGGGCTTCCAGCTTGCCGCCGCATGCGTCGCACACGCCCTCCGTCTTGGGAGGCAGGTTCTTCACATGGTAGGGAGCACCGCAGGAAGTACAGACACGACGGCCGCCCATTCTCTCAACGATCTCTTCATCGGAGATTTCGATGGAGACCACGGCGTCGAAGACGACGCCGGCCGTCTCCAGGGCCTCAGCCTGGGGAACGGTACGGGGTACACCATCGAGGATGAAGCCGTCCCGGCAGTCTGCTTCTGCCAGGCGCTCAGAGATCACACCGATGATGACTTCATCGGGGACCAGCTTACCAGCGTCCATGTATTCCTTGGCCTTCAGGCCGATGGGGGTGCCGTTCTTCACGGCTGCCCGGAGGATATTGCCGGTGGAGATCGTGGGGATGTTGAGCTTCTTATTCAGGATTTCTGCCTGGGTGCCTTTACCAGCACCGGGAGGGCCTAAAAGAATCAGTTTCATAGTGCATTACCTCTTACTCTAAGAAGCCCTTGTAGTGCCGCATAAGCATCTGTGCCTCGATCATCTTCACGGTCTCCAGTGCAACACCGACGACGATGATAACGGAAGTGCCGCCTACAGAGATGTTCGAAACACCGGTGACATTTTCGACAACGATGGGCAGGAGGGCTACGATACCCAGATAAATGGCACCGAAGAAGGTCAGACGGGCCAGAACCTTGCCCAGGAACTCAGCCGTAGGACGACCGGGACGGAAACCGGGTACGAAGCCACCGTTCTTCTTCAGGTTGTTTGCTACCTCCACGGGGTTGAACTGGATGGTGGAGTAAAAATAGCTGAATGCCAGGATTAGCAGGAAGTAGATCACAGCATAGAGCAGGCTGGTGGAGTTAAACACCGTCAGGAAGGTGTTCCAGCCAGAGCCCTCCACGCGGGAAGAGGGCACAAACATGCCGATGGTCGCAGGAATCATGGCGATAGACTGCGCAAAGATGATAGGCAGCACGCCGCTGAGGTTGACCTTGATGGGGATGTGGGTAGACTGGCCACCGTACATCTTCCGGCCAACCACGCGCTTTGCGTACTGGACGGGGATCTTACGCTCGGCATTATAGACGAACACAATGAACACGATTAGAGCAATCATGCCGACCACCAGGAGAAGTGCCACCAAGGGATGCATGGTCTGGGCCTGGTAGGCCGCAATGGCCTCATCGGTCCAATCGGTCATGTCAACGGATTTCACATAATGGCTCACACCGGTGACAATGCTCATAATCGCTGCGGGACCACGGGAGACGATACCCGTGAACAGGATGATGGAGATACCGTTGCCGATGCCGAATTCTGTGATCTGTTCGCCCAGCCACATGAGGAAGACGGAACCTGCGGTGAAGGACATCACGATAACCAGGCCGGGCCAGAATCCCTCGTTGGTCACCAGGTTATAGCTCTTGATCAGAGTGTAATAACCGAAGCCCTGCAGCAGGCCGATGGCCACAGTGGTATACCGGGTGATAGCCTGAATCTTCTTCTTGCCCTCTTCACCGCCGTCCTTAGCCAGCCGCTCCAGAGCAGGGATTGCAATGGTCAGCAGCTGGATGATGATGGAGGCATTGATGTAGGGCTGGATGGAAAGTGCGAACAGGGTCGCCCGGGAAAGGGCGGAACCACTCATGGTATTGAGCAGTCCAAAAATCGTTCCGGAGTTTGCAGAGATATACTGCTGCAGGTACTCCGTGTTGATGTAGGGCACAGGGATGGCTGCACCTACGCGGAAAATCAGCAGAGCGAAAATAACAAACAACAGCTTGTTACGAAGCTCAGGCAGCTTCCACGCATTACGGATGGTCTTAAACATTAGACCACCTCAGCCTTCCCACCTGCTTCTTCAATTTTTGCCTTTGCGGACTCGGAGAAAGCGTTGGCCTTAACGGTCAGCTTCTTAGTCAAGCTGCCGTTGCCGAGGATCTTCACGCCATACTCGCACTTGGACAGGACACCCTGCTCAAGCAACTCGTTGACGGTGACGGTTGCGCCATCCTCGAACTTCTCCAGCGCGGAGACATTGATTGCTTCCAGAGGCTTAGCAAAGATGTTGTGGAAACCTCTCTTGGGAAGACGACGTGCCAAAGGCATCTGGCCGCCTTCGAAACCGACGCGGACACCGCCACCGGAACGGGACCACTGGCCCTTCTGGCCGCGACCTGCGGTCTTGCCATTGCCGGACCCATTTCCGCGGCCCTTGCGATAGGCCTTGGGGTTGGATCCGGGGACGGGGGAAAGTTCATGCAGTTTCATGTTGCGCACCTCCATTACTGTTCCTCGGTAACCTGGATCAGGTAACCGATGTGGGCGATCTTGCCCCGGGTGGCAGCATTGTCAGGCTGCACGGTGGTGTCGCCGATCTTGCGCAGGCCGAGAGCTTCTGCGGTGGCCTTATGCTTTGCAATCCGGCCGTTCAGGCTCTTGACGAGCTTAATGTTCAGATTAGCCATTCTTTAAGCCCTCCTTAGCCCAGAATCTCTTCCACGCTCTTGCCGCGGATACGAGCAACTGCCTCAGGGCTACGCAGGGACTTCAAGCCCTCCATGGTAGCGGAGACAACGTTCTGCGGGTTGTTGGAGCGCAGGCACTTGGTACGAATATCCTTAATACCAGCTGCTTCCAGGACGGCACGAACGGGGCCGCCGGCGATAACACCGGTACCTTCGGCAGCGGGCTTCATCAGCACGCGGCCAGCACCAAACTCGCCGATCACTTCGTGAGGAATGGTGGTGCCGGAGAGCTGGATGGTGAACATGTTCTTCTTGGCAGCTTCCAGGCCCTTGCGGATTGCTTCGGGAACTTCTGCAGCCTTGCCAAGGCCGAAACCGACCTTACCCTTCTCGTCGCCAACAACGACCAGGGCGGAGAACTTCATCACGCGGCCGCCCTTAACGGTCTTGGAGACACGGTTCAGGGAAACGACTTTTTCGACATACTCGCTGGGTTCTCTTTCAAATCTAGCCATTTTCGTTTCCTCCTCCCATTAAAATTCCAGGCCGGCCTTGCGGGCGCCTTCTGCCAGAGCCTTCACGCGGCCGTGGTAGACATAACCGCCGCGGTCGAAGACTACAGTGTCGATGCCCTTGTCCTTGGCGCGCTGGCCAATGATTTCGCCGACCTTGGCAGCTGCTTCGCAGTTGTTGCCGCGGCCTCCAAAATCCTTCTCCAGAGAGTTAGCGGAAACCAGAGTCACACCCTTGCTGTCGTCAATGATCTGAGCATAGATGTTGGTACCGCTACGGAAAACGTTCAGACGGGGTCTCTCGGATGTGCCGGAGACTTTACCGCGAACGCGCTTATGACGCTTCTGACGCTGAGCGTTAGTATCGGGTCTCTTAATCATTTAGGCACACCTCTTTCTTACTTCTTCACGCCGGTCTTGCCTTCCTTGCGGCGGATGACCTCGTCAGTATACTTGATACCCTTGCCCTTGTAGGGTTCCGGGGGTCTCTTCCCTCTGACCTCAGCGGCAAACTGGCCGACCTTCTGCTTGTCGATGCCGTTGATGATAATCTTGTTGGGAGTGGGAACGTCGATGGTGATGCCCTCGGGCTCTTCCATCACAACCTGGTGGGAGTATCCGATGTTCATGGTCAGCTTATTGCCTTCCTTTGCAACACGGTAACCAACACCGTTGACATCCAGTTCCTTCTTGTAGCCCTCGGTGACACCGACCACCATGTTGTTCAGCAGGGTTCGGGTCAAACCATGCAGGGAGCGGTTTTCTTTCTCATCGTTGGGGCGGGTGACATGGATCACACCGTCTTCACGGGTCAGGGTCATCTTATCGCTGAACTGCTGGGTCAGAGTGCCCTTAGGACCCTTCACAGTGATCAGATTGCCTTCGCCCATAGTCACTTCCACGCCGGCGGGGATAGAGATGGGCATTTTACCGATTCTAGACATAGTAAAATTCTCCTCCTTACCAGACGAATGCCAGGACTTCACCACCGACATGTGCTGCGCGAGCAGCCTTATCGGTCATGACGCCCTTAGAAGTGGACACGATTGCAATACCCAGGCCACGCAGGACGCGGGGCAACTCGTCAGCGCCGGCGTAAACACGCAGGCCGGGCTTAGAGACGCGGCGCAGGCCAGAAATGACCTTTTCCTTGCCGGGGTTATTGTACTTCAGGGTGACGTGGATAACGCCCTGCGTACCGTCTTCCACCAGCTGGAATGCCTTGATGTAGCCTTCGTCCAGCAGGATCTGAGCAATCGCCTTCTTCATGTTAGAAGCAGGAATGTCGACGGTGTCGTGCTTGGCGTTGTTCGCGTTGCGGATACGGGTCAGCATATCCGCAATGGGATCAGTAATGTGCATAGGTATTTACCTCCTATAAAATTACAGGCACTGCCTGTATCAACGGCAAGGTATCGGGTCCCACCGGAACCGACCTATTGCCGTTGGCCGGGAAATTTATGGGGAAGCCGACCGGATGGATACCATCCGGTCAGGCTGACCATAACAATGCTATGGTAAGAGTCTCTTACCAGGAAGCCTTCCGGACGCCGGGGATCTGGCCCTTGTGTGCCAGTTCACGGAAGCAGATACGGCAGATACCGTAGTCACGCAGGTAAGCGTGGGGACGGCCGCAAATCTTGCACCGGTTGTAGCGGCGGGTGGAAAACTTAGGCTCAGCCTGCTGCTTGAGCTTCATGGATAATTTAGCCATTGATCGTTCTCCTCCTAAATTACTTGGCGAAGGGAGCGCCGATCAGGGTCAGCAGCTCTCTGGCCTCTTCGTCAGTCTCAGCGGTGGTGCAGATAACGATGTCCATACCGCGGATCTTGTCGATCTTGTCGTACTCGATCTCGGGGAAAATCAGCTGTTCCTTAACGCCCAGGGCATAGTTGCCGCGGCCGTCGAAAGCGTTGGCGCTGATGCCGCGGAAGTCGCGGACACGGGGCAGAGCCACGTTGAACAGACGATCCAAAAACTCCCACATCTTGTCCTGGCGCAGGGTAACCTTGGCGCCGATGGGCATACCCTCACGCAGCTTGAAGTTTGCAACAGACTTCTTAGCCTTGGTGATGATAGCCTTCTGGCCGGTAATTACGCCCAAGTCGCGAACGACAGCGTCCAGAACCTTGGGATTTTCACGAGCCTCGCTGCAACCCACGTTCACAACAATCTTCTCGATGCGGGGAATCTGCATGGTGCTCTTGTAGTTGAACTTCTGCATGAGAGCAGGAGCAACTTCATCCATATACTTGGTCTTCAGGTTAGGCATAGTACTTGACTCCTCCTCTCTCAGATTTCTGCGCCGCACTTCTTGCAGACGCGGACCTTCTTGCCGTCAACAAACTTGCTGGCGGCACGGGTGGCCTTGCTGCACTTGGGGCAGACGCGCATTACCTTGCAAGCGTACAGCGGGGCTTCCTTCTGGATGATGCCGCCCTCGTCGCCCTGTTTGCGGGGACGGGTGTGACGGGACACCATGTTGATGCCTTCGACAACTACCTTGCCCTCCTTGGGCATGACGGCTATGACCTTACCGGTCTGACCCTTGTCCTTGCCAGTAATCACGACGACAGTGTCATCTTTCTTAATGCTCATCTTGTTCATCATCTTTGTACCCTCCCTTACAGAACTTCGGGAGCCAGGGACAGGATCTTCATGTAATCCTTATCACGGAGCTCACGGGCGACAGGGCCAAAGATACGGGTGCCTCTGGGGTTCTTATCGTCCTTGATCAGAACTGCTGCGTTGTCGTCGAAACGGACATAGCTGCCGTCGCCGCGGCGCACGCCCTTGGCGGTACGGACGACCACAGCGCGGACAACATCGCCCTTCTTAACGGTGCCGCCGGGGGCAGCCTTACGCACAGAAGCCACGATCACGTCGCCGATGTTAGCGTACTTGCGGGAAGAACCGCCAAGCACGCGGATAGTCTTAATTTCCTTGGCGCCGGTATTGTCCGCCACCTTCAAATAGGTTTCCTGCTGGATCATTTACGGCACCTCCTTACTTCGCCTTTTCGATGATCTCGACCACGCGCCATCTCTTGTCCTTAGACAGGGGGCGGGTCTCCATGACCTTCACGCGATCGCCAACGCCGCAGGCATTGGTCTCGTCATGAGCCTTCAGTTTGTAGGTTCTCTTGACAATCTTCTTGTACAGGGGGTGTGCCACACGGTCGGCAATGGCAACAACCACGGTCTTATCCATCTTATCCGAAACCACCAGGCCGACTCTGGTCTTACGGGAAGAAGTTCTGTTTTCACTCATGATTCAGTTCCTCCTTACTGACCAGCGTTCTGCTGCTCACGAATAATGGTCTTGACTCTGGCAATGTCACGCTTCACTTCGGTGATGCGGACGGGGTTTTCCAGCTGATTGGTGGCATGCTGGAGACGGAGCTGGAACAGGTCCTTCTTCAGCTCGACCAGTTTCTTTTCCAAATCAGCGGAAGACATCTTGCGAACTTCATTTGCCTTCATCATGCTTCACCACCATTCTCGCCCTCATCGGCAGTCTCTTCTTTGGTCACGAACTTGGTCTTGATGGGCAGCTTGTGGCTTGCCAGACGCAGAGCCTCACGGGCGACTTCTTCAGAAACGCCGGCAATCTCAAACATCACACGGCCGGGCTTGACCACGGCCACCCAGTACTCAGGGGAGCCCTTACCGGAACCCATGCGGGTCTCAGCGGGCTTCTCGGTGACGGGCTTATCGGGGAAAATCTTAATCCAGACCTTACCGCCACGCTTGGTATAACGGGTCATTGCGATACGAGCAGCCTCAATCTGGCGGCTGGTAATCCAGCCGGGCTCCATAGCCTGGAGGCCGAACTGACCGTAAGTCACGGTATTGCCGCGCGTTGCCTTGCCCTTCATGCGGCCACGGTGCACACGGCGATATTTAACTCTCTTAGGCAGCAGCATTAGGCGTTGCCTCCTTCCTTGGGAGCACCGGCTGCGGGCCGGGGACCACGGTTATTGTTATAACCACCCTGACGGTTTCCGTAGCCGGGCTTACGGTCACGGTTGAAGTTGCCGTCTCTGCGGTCACCGTTGCGGCGGCGAGGACGGTCAGGCCGCTCCTTGAAGTTCTTGGTGTCCAGGGTGCGGGGGGTGGTACGCAGGGTCTGGCTCAAAACCTCACCCTTGTAGATCCAAACCTTGATTCCGATACGGCCATAGGTGGTCGCTGCTTCAGCAAAACCGTAGTCGATGTCAGCACGGATAGTCTGCAGGGGGATGGTTCCGTCGTGATAGCACTCGGAGCGGGCGATTTCAGCACCGCCCAGACGGCCGGAACACATGACCTTGATGCCGCGGGCGCCCATTCTCATAGCGCGGCCCATGCAGTTCTTCATAGCGCGGCGGAAGGAGATGCGCTTCTCCAGCTGCTGTGCGATGTTCTCTGCAACCAGCTGAGCATCGGTATCGGGGGTCTTGACCTCGACGATGTTCAGGACCACGGGTTTGCCCAGCTTCTTCTCCAGCTCCAGGCGCAGCCGCTCAATCTCGGTGCCGCCCTTGCCGATGACCACACCGGGGCGGGCGCAGTGCAGGTAAATTTTGACCTTGGCGTTGTCACGCTCGATCTCGATCTTGGGGATACCTGCGGAGTACAGAGTCTTCTTCAGATACTTACGCAGGTTGTAGTCTTCGACGACCAGGTCGCCCACCTTTTCGTTGCGGGCATACCAACGGGAGTCCCAGTCCTTGATGACACCCACGCGAAGACCGTGGGGATTAATCTTCTGTCCCATATTCTGCCTCCTCCCTTATTCCTTCTCAGCCACGGCCAGCGTGACGTGAGAGGTTCTCTTGTTGATGCGATAAGCGCGGCCCTGTGCGCGGGGCATGATGCGCTTCAGGATGGGGCCGGGAGCTGCGAAGACCTCAGAAACATACAGCTTCTCGGGGTCCATGTTGTGATTGTTCTCTGCGTTTGCTGCTGCGCTCTTCAGGAGCTTCAGCAGGGGCTCAGATGCAGCCTTAGGCGTGGTCATCAGGATTGCGGTTGCCTGTGCCACACTCTTGCCGCGAATCAGGTCCGCGACGATTCCCACTTTACGGGGAGAGATACGCAGATACTTGACGTGAGCTTTTGCTACCATTTGATCTCTCCTCCTTACTTACCAGTCTTGCTGCCGGCGTGACCACGATAGGTGCGGGTGGGCGCAAACTCACCCAGCTTGTGCCCGACCATGTCCTCGGTGACATAGACGGGCACGTGCTTGCGGCCATCGTGTACGGCAATCGTGTGGCCGACGAAAGCGGGGAAGATGGTGGATGCTCTGCTCCAGGTCTTCAGCACCTTCTTGTCGCCGGACTCATTCATTTCCTTGACCCGCTTAAGAAGCTCGGGGGCGCAAAACGGGCCTTTCTTGATGCTTCTGCTCATAGTTTTACTGCCTCCTCCTTACTTCGCATTGCGGCGCTTGACAATAAACTTGTCAGTGCGGTTCTTCGTCTTCCGAGTCTTGTAACCCAGAGCAGGCTTGCCCCAGGGAGTAACAGGACCGGGACGGCCGACGGGGGACTTGCCCTCACCACCACCGTGGGGATGGTCGTTGGGGTTCATAACGGAGCCACGGACAGTGGGTCTCCAGCCCATGTGACGCTTACGACCAGCCTTGCCGATGTGGATGTTCTCATGGTCAATGTTCCCGACCTGTCCGATGGTTGCCTTGCAGTTCAGTCGGATGATGCGAACCTCACCGGAGGGCATACGAATCTGAGCCTGGCCGTTTTCCTTAGCCATCAGCTGAGCGGAGGTGCCGGCGGAACGAACTAGCTGGGCACCCTTGCCGGGATACAGCTCGATGTTGTGAATCACGGTGCCGGTGGGGATGTTCGCGATGGGGAGGCAATTACCGGGCTTGATGTCGGCTTCTGCGGA